>CAZGVZ010000428.1:0-4316 GCA_964529145.1 uncultured Fibrobacteraceae bacterium
ATATGGACCGGCATCTCCGGAACCCGGATGTCCGATATTCCGTTGAGCAATCCCGCAAACATCGTCGAGGACATCTACCAGCTCGAGACGCCGCAGCAGTATTCGGAGTATTACGGGCAGCGTATACGGGGTTACATCATACCTCCTGCAACCGGAAACTATGTCTTCTGGATCGCCAGTGACGACAATTCGCAGCTGTTGCTTTCGACGAACGACTATCCGGCGAACAAGCAGATGATCGCAGAAGTGCAGGGGTACTGCTCTTATCATCAGTGGAGCAAGTACACCTCGCAGAAGAGCGCGGTGAAGACGCTCACGGCGGGTGTGCGTTATTATTTCGAAGTTCTTCACAAAGAGGGAAACCAGAACGACAATTTATCGGTGGGATGGGCCAGACCCGGTCAGGCCGCTTCGTCGCCTTCGGAAGTGATACCGGGTTCCGTGCTCTCTCCCTACGTTCCTCCCACGCTTCCGAACGCCCCGGACGGTCTTACGGCCACCGCGATCAGCGCGACGCAGATGGATCTCTCCTGGAGCGACAACAGCAACAACGAACTGGGATTCCGCATCGAGCGGGCGCAGGGTTCAGCGGCTTTCGAACTGGTGTACACATCCGTTGCGAATGCTACTGTGTATCACGACGGCGGCCTTTCCGCGAATACTCAATACCGCTACAGGATAATGGCTTACAACGGTCTGGGTAATTCCGGTTATTCGGCGATCGTGACCGGGGTGACCCCCGCCCAGTCGAGTACCCCGCCTCCGGCGGATCCGGCGCTGAACGGTTTCGGACTATACTCATCCGTCAAAACCGAGTTGCGGGACAATTGTGCCTTCAACGGCGGCGGAGCTATCGGATCGAACGCGTTAGTCGAACTGCTGCCGCTCTCGATCATCAATGGAAGCGTGGTTTCCGGCGGGGATATCCTTCTCAGACCACAGGCTGAAGTTATGGAAAATGCGACTGCCGCGGGAACAGTTACCCTCGAGCCTTCATCAGCGGTGCATGGAGACATTATCGAGGGCGCAATGGTATCGGTCATCGAAATACCCGAGAAAACGTCCATACCGACCGGTACGCAGGACATCATCGTTCAGCTCGATCAGAACTACGGCACGCTCTCTCCCGGTCGCTACAAGAAACTCGAGGTGAAGGACAGGGGTTCGATTACCTTCGTTACAGGGCACTATACGTTTACGGAGCTGTTTTTGTCAACCAGAACAAAAATCGAGCTCGATCTGGACATGGGCGAGAGCGTGGAGATCGATGTCGAAGGCGATCTCGAATTCAGCGACAACTCGCAGGTGGTCTTCAAGGACGAGGGGTATGTCCCGTTTGTCAGGTTCTACACGAATGACCGTACCATGGTCCGTATCGGATGTGACGTCCGGCTCAATGGAATGGTCACCGCGCCGCATGGTGACGTCCATATTTACTCCCGCGCCAGGTGCAACGGAGCGATTTATGCGAAGACCATAACCATCGAACCCGAAGCGGTCATCAACAGCGATGCCGTAGTCAACCAGTGCGCGGACAACGACGGTGACCGCATCCAGAACATCATCGAAGTCATCATGAACACCGATCCCGAGGATCCGGAAGATTATATTCCCATTGCCATACCCTCGACATCATGTATAGACAACACCCGTGAGGTAACCATAACGTACGATTTCAGCATCTATTTTCCTGATTATGATTTCGCGACTGAAGTGAAAGCGACCTTTCCTGCGGGAGCTTTGACACGTTCATACATTCCGCTTCTCATCTATGTAAGCAATCTGCCTTCGAGCGGAGCCGCTTTCGATTCCACCGCATACAGAATAAACGGAAGATATCTCAATTTCCGGTCTGAAAACGGGTTGAATCCCGGGATGAGTTTCACTCTGGAACTGCCGCGGGCCGGCTCGTTGTCGGCTCTTGAAGCGAAATGGTTTCAGACCGACGGCACGAGGTGGCAGCTATTGCTGACGTCCGATGCCGGATCCAGTTCCGGCGGCGTTCAGGCCGATCTCGACAATACCGGACCCGTTGCCGGAGCCGACGAGGTGAAAAACGCGAATTATGTGATTTATTATGACGAAGAATGCGTTTTCACCAGGAATCTGCAGACACAGCTCCAGTATTACCTGAACGTCACGGGGGCTGCCGGGACCGTCGACGGGATAACCGTGACGGTCAATCATTCCGATCCGGCGACAGGTACCGCCGCGACCCCTGCGGTGATCGATCTCGCTCCGGTCAGTGTCGGAAGCGGAAAGAGCTTTTTCAAGGAAGGCAAGTTGTGGTTCACCGATCCCGTACGGATCGACAGCTGCATCATTACCATCAAGGAATCGGGTCAACCTGATGTTGTCTATACCGAGGCAGGCGGAAACAGCTTCAAGATCGAAGACGGCAAGGCAATGCAGATGCTTCTCGCCACCACAGCGGGTAACATAAAAAAAGGCGGTGACCAGGTCGAAATCGCCCTCTTCCATACGGATCAGATCGCATTCGAATCCGCAAGTTTCGGCGATGGAAGAATCACGACCAACCGGATCAATTCCGCTCCGTTTGCCTATGACTATTTCATGAAAGATCACCTCGGGTCTACAAGAATGGTGATCAACGACCAGGGTGACGTCATCGAGGCGAAGATGTACCAGCCCTACGGCACCATGTCGGATGTTCCGGGGGCAACCACAGCCGCCGTCGATGTGCGGGAAAAGTTTACCGGCAAGGAATTCGACGAGGACGGGGCGAATGCGGTGAACGGGGTTGGGGGATTGAAGTTGTTTTACTTCGGTGCGCGGTACTATGATCCCGATATTGGCTTGTGGACGAGCACCGACCCTGCTGAGCAGTTCTGGTCGCCTTATTCCTATACGGGCAATGATTATAACCCAATAAATGGTATTGATGCTGACGGTAACGGCATGTCAGGAGTCGGACAAGTCGTCAAAATCGCTAATCGAATGCCACGGAATTGGCGTTGGGCGGGAAGGATTCACCCCTCCGGAGTTCCTTTTAAAATAACAGGTTTTCCGGATTTTAGTAAATGGGCAAAAGTGACTGTTAAGGTAACCAATCTGACTGGTAAATACGATGTCGATGAGGCTTTATCCAATGCAGCCGCGAAACTGAAAGGGACTCCGGATGGTTATGTGTGGCATCATGTCGAGGATGGAACCACAATGCAGCTCATTCCAAAAGACATACATGCAGCAGCGCCACATACGGGGGGGGCTGCGATTCTCAGGGGGTTTGTGGGCGGGGTGCTTTCGTTTCTTGGAAGGCTTGACCCGATGTATTATGTACACAGGTTCGGCCAAGTTCGTCAGCATGGAGACATAGTTGATATTAAGTTTGCCGACGGGTGTGAGATTTGGACATTTGAAGATGGTACTACCGTTAGTTCCGATTACATGTCCGGTGGCTCGACGTATAGTCCGGGAGAGATTTAATGGTTGATGAAATGTTAGATGCCAATAAATACGGTAAGGTGACGGGTGAGCGGATAAAATTGTATGAAAGTGAAATCGGCTTGAAATTGCCTGAAACGTATTTGAATTTTTTGCTGAAGTATAATGGGGGTAGACCACGAAAAACAAAATTCAGTTTTGGCGAAAATGTCAGTTCTATCCATGGGGACTTTTACGGTATTCATGAAGGTCCCAAGTACCTTCGATTGCAGGAAAATTACAAAATATACAAAGGGAGAGTACCTCGCAGCTGTATTCCGATTGCATCAGACCCTTTCGGCAACCAGATCTGCATCAATTCCAAAGGACAAATCCATTTTTGGGACCATGAGCTTGAGGGATCGGATAACAGCCTGAAGCTGATCGCAAATGATTTTGACGGTTTTCTTTTGTCGCTATATGAAGTAGATTCTTCTTGTGCAAAGAACATTTTTGAGGCTGTAAAAAAAGATGACACAATCGAAATTACTAAACTGATTAACACTGGAATCGATATAGAGGCACGCGATGAAAACGGAGATACCCTACTTGAAATCGCCGCGATCCATAATAGCTTAAATGCTATTAACCTGCTTTACGAATCTGGTGCAAAAATCGGGAGTTCGCTCGAATATGCTCTAAGAAACGCGGAATTTTTTGAGGAAAATAGAAAAGCCGTTGAATTGTTAAGAAAACTATATGGCGTTTAAAAATGAAAGCATTTTTAAGGTAAATTACCGGATGAACATTGCTTCTCATCATATGTTCAATGAGCGAGCTCTGCAAAAATTCGAAAACATACATTATCTAAGTTATGGGAAAAATGAATGAACAACAAATCGAATATTTATCAGATAACAATTGCGTTGGTT
>CAZGVZ010000429.1:0-4312 GCA_964529145.1 uncultured Fibrobacteraceae bacterium
GGGGGGGGGGGGGGGGGGGCATGTTCGTGTCGAGCGATCGTATTTCAGGGCGTATGTGCGCCGTTCCGACTGCGGCAGGGCTTGCCGGTATTGACGGCCAGGATCACACCGGGCGGATTTCCGGGGAGACTTCCGGTGCACATCTGAGCACGATGGATTGCGTGAGCCTGATCATGGGAATCGTGATCGGCGTTTCAATCTTCAAGGTACCGGCTCCGGTATTTAGAAATGTAAACGGACCATGGCTTGGACTGGCCGCATGGCTTGCGGGTGGAGTTCTGTCCGCTGTCGGAGCGCTCTGTTACGCCGAACTTGCCGCCACCTATCCGAAAATGGGAGGCGACTACCATTATCTCGGGAGAGCGTTCCACCCCTTTGTGGGATTTCTTTTCGGCTGGAGCCGGCTCGCGATAATTCAAACCGGCAGCATAGGCGCCCTGTCGTACGTTTTTGCGGATTACACCTCACATCTTTTACCGGCGCTGAATCCCGTACCTGTCGCAGTGACGATCGTGTTGCTTCTCAGCATACTCAACCTGATGGGAATCTCCTACGGGAAGTCGGCCCAGAACATCTTCACCATCATCAAGGTACTGACCTTGGCCGCAATTATTTGCGCCGGTTTTTTTCTCAACGGAAACGGAAAGACCGGCCGGACGACCGAAGCGGCAGGCGACGCGAGCTTCGGATCCGCAATGGTACTGATTCTCTATGCATACGGAGGTTGGAGCGAGGCGGCGTTCGTCGCGGCGGAAATGCGCGATCACAGGCATGGAATTCCGACCGCGCTGATTATAAGCATCATCTCCGTCACTGCCGTTTACCTTGCGATCAATCTTGCGTACATAGTCGGACTCGGATTTGAATCCGTTCGCAATTCGACGGTACCTGCAGCCGAGATTCTTCGGGAACTCCTGGGAAATACGGGAATGCGGATCATATCGGGAGCGGTACTCGTCTCGGTTCTGGGAGCGCTCAACGGTAATATCATCACGGGATCGAGGGTGTACGTTGCGCTTGGTTCGGATCAAAGGCGCTTTCGCCTTCTGGGACGATGGTGGAAAAGATCTGGAACCCCTGTCTGGGCATTCCTGATCCAAGGATCGATCACCGGATTGACGGTAGCCGTGGTGGGAACGGAAGCGGGACGTACTGGAATCGATGGTTTGCTTGCGTCCATCGGGCTCCCCGGCCCTATATGGGAGAAGTACGGTGGCGGATTCGAAACTCTCGTGTCTGGAACCGCTCCGGTGTTCTGGCTCTTCCTGTTCCTTTCCGGCTGTTCGCTGTTCATACTCAGAAGAAAGGACAAGGAAACGCCCAGAGCCTATTCCGTTCCCTGGTACCCGTTGCTGCCGGCGACTTTTTGCGGGACCTGCCTGTTCATGCTCTATCACAGCATCGTGTATGCGGGTGGTCTCTCCTTTCTCGGAATCCTGATCCTCGTGATGGGAGCGCCTCTGTATTCGAGCTCCGGGACGTCATCGCCCGGTTGACAGTCCGTCACTTCACCATTTACGAAAGGACCGGTATGAATGCCAGGATCATGATTTTGTCACTTATCTTGTCGATCCATTCACCATGCAAAACGGAGGATGCGATCTCCGGAAGGAATCCCGATGTACATTTCGTTCCGACTCCGCATGAAGTCGTCGAAATCATGCTCAGACTGGCTGATGTCAAGCCAACCGACCTGCTCTACGATCTGGGATGCGGGGACGGACGGATCGTGATTGCAGCTGCAAAGAAAGCGGGCTGCAAGGCCGTTGGTTACGACATCGATCCGGCCAGAGTACGGGAATCGAGCCGTAACGTCGCGAAAGCCGGTCTCGGTAATCTGGTAACCATCGAACAGAAGGACATTTTCACCCTGGACCTGAGCAAAGCGACCGTGGTCACGTTGTATCTGCTTCCGCAGCTCAACGCGAAGCTCATTCCGCAACTGAAGAAGCTCCGGCCGGGCTCTCGCATAGTATCCCATGATTTCGCCATGGAAGGAGTGCTGCCCGAGGTGGAGGCAACGGTTTCAACTGACGATGGCGGCCATAGTTTCGTATACTTGTGGACAGTTCCGTTCAGACAGACCGCTGCCCGGCCATAGCCGGGCGGATTAGCTTTACGCAGAGGTCTGTCACTCGTGTCCCCCCTTTGAAACCACCTCTACAAAGGAGTGTTATCAGCCTTGTCCGCCGTGCCCTGCGACCTCAGGCTGAACCTGCGGTCGTTGATGAGGTTCAGTTTCTGCAGCATGTAACACGCGGTCACGCCAAGCACCCCGAACCCGTATTTTATGCTGCGAGTCAGGTTGATCGATGAAGCATCCCTGAAATATAGTGTGGGGCAGGTCACCTCCGCGATATCGTATCCCGCGTAGAAAAGCTGCGCGATGATTTCATTGTCGAAAACGAAGTCGTCGGAATTGGAACGGTAAGGGATTGCAAGCAGGGCTTCGCGGGAAAATGCCCTGTACCCGGTATGGTATTCGGAAAGTTTCTGGTTCATGCAAACGTTCTGGATCAGGGTAAGAAACCTGTTCGCGACGTATTTGTATCGCGGCATGCCGCCGCGCAGCGCGCCTTTTCCCAGAATGCGTGAAGCGAAAACGACATGGTACAACCCGCTCGCGATGATACCCGCCATGGCGGCGATCAGTTTCGGCGTGTACTGGTAGTCTGGATGGAGCATGATGACGATATCCGCCCCCATCGCCAGAGCGGTGCTGTAGCATGTCTTCTGGTTCCCGCCGTAACCCCGGTTGCTCTCGTGCCGAATTATTTTCTGTATATCGAGCGTGGAGGCGACGGCGACAGTCTCGTCGCTGCTGGCATCGTCCACGAGAATGATCTCATCCACGATATCGCGGGGAATTTCATTGAACGTCCTGACGAGTGTCTGCGCGGCATTGTACGCCGGAAGCACCACGACCACTTTCTTGCGGTTTATCATGTTTTTCCCTTTTCACGAATACGCGATACCGGGACCGCAGCGTAAGTCAACAGAAGGCTCCCCATGATCAGACTCCCGAGAATCCCGCCAAAAACCACATCCAGCGGGAAATGAGCTCCCAGATAAATACGGGAGTAGCCGACGAGCAGTGCGACTACATATGAAACCCGGAACCATCCCCCGAGGCAGATCGCAATCAGCGTCGCTGCGGCAAAAGCGGTCGCCGTATGCCCGGAAGGAAAAGAACGGAACCGGAGTTTCGGACCGACGATGTGGACCTGATCTCTTTCGGACTCCTGCCGTACCCTCTCCAGTCTCTTGAAATACGCCGCAGGCCGCAGGCGTCTGACCGAAAACTTGACTCCGGTATTGACGGCACCAGTCATGACAAGGCCCGCAAAACCGAGAATGACGAAGCGGATCAATCTCTTCCGCGGGACGCTCAACGCGAATATCCCGCATAGCAGGGGCGCTGTCACCCAGGCGCTGCCAAGTTGAGTGACGATCATGAAAATATGGTCGGCAACCGGATGGTGGAGTCCGTTGATCAGAAGAAAAATTCCAGTATCGAATCGGATCAAGGTCTCGAGCATTCACAACGTCCGGGCGTGTTCGGGGATTCGTACGCGGGGGCGATTTTCACAGTGCCTCCAGGGAGAAGAGGGAATTCTGTGAGGCTTTGCCGCGAATGAAATCCCGTACTCCTTCGATGTATGACGTGTAACCGATGTTCGAGGGAATCGTACGATGACCGGCATGCCGCACCACGCAGCGGAATTTATGTTCGCCGGTATAATTCCGGTACACCTGTTTTCCGTTTGTCTCTAATGTCACGGTTTCGTCGTCTGTGCCGTGCAGCCAGAGCAGGGGGGCCGTGACCTTCCGTATCTTATCACCGTTATCGCCCTTGCAGGTGGTAACGAACGATCCGGGAATATTCAGATAGGCCGCATCCTGGACTAGCGATTCCACGCTGTTGATGGGAGCCTCGAGCACGAGAGAGATGATTTTTCCTCCGGTATCGTTCGCCGCGAGCTCACATCCTACGAGTGACCCGAGGGAAAATGCGTAGATCACCACGTCCGGATCGCCACAGCTATCCCTGAGAAAGCGGAGCGCCGCGAAACCGTCCTGGTAGATCCCCGCTTCCGTCGGGGTTCCGGTGCTTTTTCCGTATCCCCGGTAATCGATGACCAGAACAGGGAATCCGGTTTCCGCGAGAAGCCGGGAACGCGCCCAGTAATAGTCGATGTGGCAGCTCGTTCCATGCACGTAGAGAATCACCGTATCGGAGGAATCGAATCCCGTCCCGGCCGAGAGGAACACTCCTGCAATCCTTTCCGGACCGCTCCGGATAGTGACTTCA
>CAZGVZ010000430.1:0-4292 GCA_964529145.1 uncultured Fibrobacteraceae bacterium
GAGGAGGAAGAACCTTTTCGGCAAGATTCTCACCTTTTCCAAGTAAAAATCTTCTTTGGTTATAGTCCATATTTTCTCCCTTTTGTTATATTGCCCCATCACATTCTATCATTTCTTTTCGTATAGTATCACGGCTAACGCCCGTGAGTTCATTTGCTTGCCTTTGGGAAATTCCTGCCTTTGTCAACTGCACAGCTAATTCCTTTTTGGACTTGAGAGTCAAGCAGGCGGATCGTTCTCTTATGAACTCAGTAATTTCGTCTTCAACAGATGTGTTTTCTATCGTTGCGTTTCTGAGAATGCGTTGCATACTTCGGGTCACGTCACTAAAAGATAATTCAGCGAGAGATATAGATATTGCTCGTAAAATATCTTCGTTTGCACGTTCCCGTCCAATCAGGTTCGCGACAAGATCAAATATTTCGTTCTGCGAAGGCATTGGGAATTGAATCACCTGGTCAAATCTACGCCAGACAGCTCTGTCGAGAAGATCCGGATGATTTGTTGCACTCAGGAGAACACCCGTTTCGGGCCACTCTTCAATCTCTTGAAGTATTACAGTTACCAGTCGCTTAAGCTCCCCTACTTCCGCGATATCATCGCGTTTTTTGGCTATGGCATCCAACTCGTCAAGAAGGAGAACACACTGAACCCCCTTCGCATAATCCATAACATGCCGCAGATTGATGCCAGTTCGACCGAGATAACTGCTCATTACAGCAGAAAGGTCCAATGTCAATAACGGCAAATCAAGTTCCCTTGCTATCCAGCGGGCCGACAGTGTTTTACCCACTCCGGGAGGACCGACGAGTAATAAGCTTTTTGATGGAGCAACACCAGCCGCCAGAAGTTTTTCCCGCTGGAGTCGTTCTTCGCAAAATCGACGCAACAGCTGACCTATTTTGTTCGGCCATATTGGTTCAATATCCAAATCAACTGGTTGCTCACACCGAACGAGTTGAAGACGTGAATCTTGATCCACAGGGATAAGGGCCATTTCCTTCGAACGAAGGGGCGACTGGATAGTTGGAGATTCTTGTATCAACTGGATCAGCTTGGCTGACAGATCAGGAAAAGTCTTCCTGTAGCTTCGGGCGACTCGATAGATCAATCTTTGTACCTGCTGGGTCTGCTGCATCAAAGAAAGCCTTGCGATGTGGACTAAATCCTCAAGCACTTTGTCATATTCGCCCATAGTGTAGCAAACTCCTTTATTATGCTACAATATTATTGGACTAATTTTCCATAGACAAGACATATTTCGCCCATTATGGAAAAATAATTTTTCACAAACAGCCCAGTGAATCGCGTAATCTCGATAACATATTCACAATCATATAGTTATAGATGCCAAAATAATCCAGCAGTTACGAGTCGGAGAATTGAATTGAGATGAGTAAATCATCAATGGATATTTAATAACTTGCGAATTAATCACTTATGCAACATTGCCCCATCACAATTTCTCCCTTGACACGCCCCGTACAAGATGCTAACATTCATCCCGTTCGTGGGGCGCGTTGCTTGTGTTGTAGCGCCCGGCAGGCGTGTCGCCTGTCCGCCAAATCCCCGCTTACCGGAAATTCTCATGGATGATCGTTCGGCCAGGGATTTGCCGTTAACAGGGTGTATTGTATATGTGTTCCGCGATCCGCCAAGACGTATTTGTAAAAAAGTCTCTGAAAAAAGCGGAGACTCTTATTTCCCGACTTTCTTCCCCTCAGCTTCGCCGGATTCTTCACGATCACGAGAAGCCAACTCCTCCGCCACCATCGCCAGAATCTTCGCCTTCACGTGCTCGGGCTGGTTCGCAATAAGCTCCCGAAGGCGGGCTTTGTAGAAATCCTGCGTGCTTTCGGGGTTTTTGTTACAGTTATTGGCGGACGGTTTACTCATCATGTTGCGTTTCTTGCAGGGCGTCGTTACGTTACCTTGTGGGCGCTGTATATCCCATCAATTCACTTTTTCTATAATAACGACTTACAACGCAAAAGTGTCCCGCAAGTGTCCCGTACAAAAAAATTAAGCCCTCGTAAGTTGCTATCTCACAAGGGCTTGCATCGGAGCGGCGGGATTTGAACCCGCGACCTCTTGACCCCCAGTCAAGCACGCTAGCCAAGCTGCGCCACGCTCCGGTATTTTTGTAATTCAGTATTCGGTTGTTCAAAAAAGTTCGGCTCGTAGCCTTTCGCCCGCGACGTTCCCGTGGGGAATCGTCCATCGAGCGGATGCACGCGCCAGAATCACAAGGCGAAGTATTGTAACGAATCGAATGGTCTTTGGCAACTACCAACCTGAATCGAAAATTTTTTGAAATTGATTTGAAAAATTTTTAAAAAATATTTGAAAAAATTTTGAAAATGAGTCGAAACAGAATGCTTTTCCGGAGGGTTGGCGGGGGGTGGGGGAACGCCGGCTTGGGCTTGTTTTGCGGGGATTATTCGATAATAGGCTGCGAATTCCGCGCGACGTGTCGGTAACGGCGGAGAAAGGCCTTTGCCGTTTGACAGACCGGTTCTGCTGGATTCGGCGTATGGGAGAACGCTGCCGGTGCTATGCGGCTACAGAACCTGAGGCTGTTCCTGTTGAAGGGCGTCGAAGCGTTTTTGTGCTTCTTTTTGTACGATGGCGATTTCGTGTGCGATGATATCGCGGCTGGACACCATGCCGACCACTCTGCCCTTGTCTGTGATGGGAAGGTGTCGGATTCCGCGCCGGGCCATCAGTTCTCCGGCGAAGTACACGGGCATGTCCACCTCGCAGGTCACCACATCCCTGGACATGATGTCGCCGACGGACGCTTCACCGGGATTTATTTTCTGGGCGAGAACTTTCTGGACAAGGTCTTTTTCGGTCACGACGCCGGCGAGCTTGCCGGCTTAATTGAGAACGATCAGACAGCCTGTGTTTGTTTCCGCCATTCGTTCCGCCGCCTGGAGCGCAGTTTCACCGGGCTTGGCTGTGACGAGGTCACGGTCTTCGCGAACGAAGCGATCGAGTTGTTCAATCATGTTTACATCCTATGCCATGAACACCCCGTATAATGGTAGTCGGTATTCACCCTACAAAAATTGAGTGAAAAATTCAGAATTGTGGTTCATCGCGGGTTGCGTAGCAGTACTTCCGGGCCGGGGCGTGCGTCGCGCAAGGGTTGCATTTCGACAATTCGATGTTCCTGCATGGATACTTCCGCCGCAACACAAACGGCGACGGCTTCGGCGCTTTCATGCACGGTGGCGCTGCGCGTTTTTCGGCCTGCCACAACCGACTCGATCCAGTCCTCCAACAACGCATCATCTCCGCCGCCGTGCGAACCGTATTGCGCGGGCAGCTCGTCTTTGCCGAACTCTCTGACGCTTTCAGGATGATATTGAATCAGTTTTACGGTTTCCGGGGTTGCGTATACGGTTCCCAGGCTGCCCGTTACCTGAAGAGGCCTGCTGTTATCCCCGAAACAGTTGAGGGTGAAATCCGCCGTCGTCCCATTCTCGAACTGGAGGATGAGCGTCTGGTGGTCTACCTGCTCGGCCCCGGAATTCCATGCACATCTTGCTTCCTGTACGACAGCCAGGGTATCGCCGTCGGCTTGGGCGACCTGGGAATTGCTGGGAGCGATGTAAAAGGGGCAGGTTTTTGCTTCGGGGCAGGCGTCGGAGCAATGGTCGGGAACGTCCTTGCGCGGAACGAAATAGTCCGCCCCGCCGAAGCTGCAAACCGACTTCACCCGCGTTCCGCTCATAATCCAGTTGATGATATCGATATCATGGCTGCATTTGGCCAGCAGGTACACCGTATTGCTTCGGAACATCCCCGGGCCTCGACGGTAATACACCACCGTGTGCTCATCCGTTACCTGCTCCATCGCGCGAATATGCATAATGCGGCCTAGGACGCCCGAATCCACGATCTCCTTGACCTTCTTGTAGGATGAAAGATATCGCAACGAATGCGGAACCGTGAGGGGAACCGGATGTTGGTCGTACGCGTCGCAGATTTGGTACGCATCGCGAAGGCTGGTGGCGAGGGGCTTTTCGATAATCATCGGAAGGTTGCGTTTCAAGGCGGGAATTCCCAGTTGCGCGTGGGTTTTTTCCTGGCTGATCACCCAGACGCCGTCGGCTGGAATGTTCTGGGCGTAGAAATCTTCTCCGCGTTCCAGAAGGAGGCAATCTTTGCCAAGCATCTCCGCCGCTCGTTGACGGCGTCCAGGATCGGGATCGGCAACGCAAACAATTTTGATTTGATCGGGCCGTTTCAAAGCCAATTCGCCAAACAGCTCCGCCCGCCCACCG
>CAZGVZ010000431.1:0-3293 GCA_964529145.1 uncultured Fibrobacteraceae bacterium
TGGAAGGCGATATCCGAGGAATCCACAGGGTGATAATTTCCGTCGTTGATCGTGCAACTTACCCCTACAATCGGAAACCCTATAACCCTGCCTTTGGGCATGCATGCCTTGAACCCTTTGTCACAAGAGGTAATATACTCGTTTGGAATGACACCGCCTTTTATCGCGTCGATGAACTGGTACTCCTTTTCGGTTGGCTCCATAGTTCCGGCAACGCGACCGTACTGACCCGCTCCTCCCGTCTGTTTTTTATGAATATAATCGAACGTAGCCGCCTTAGTGATGGTTTCACGATATGCCACCTGGGGCATGCCGGTTTCCAGTTCGATACCATATTCCCGCTTCATCCGTTCGATATAGATATCCAAATGCAGTTCGCCCATTCCGCGTATTATGGTTTCATTCGATTCATGGTCTACGAAGGTCCTGAACGTGGGATCCTCCTTCGAAAAACGGTTGAGCGCCTTGGAAAGTTTATCAGCGGATTTCTTGTCTTTGGCCTTGATTGCGAGAGAGATCACCGGTTCGGGCACATACATCGTACTCATCGCGACATTGATGGAACTGTTGCAGAATGTATCTCCAGAGGCGCAGTCAATACCGAACAGAGCTACGATATCGCCACATGACGCTTCATCGATGTCCTCCATGGAATCGGAGTGCATTCTGATGAGTCTGCCGATTTTGAACCGTTTGCCCGTGCGTGAATTCGTCATTTCGAGGCCCTTGCGAATCGAGCCCTGATAGACACGGATATAGGTGAGCTGACCGTACTGTCCGTCCTCGAGTTTGAACGCGAGCGCAATAACCGGGGCGTCTTCTCGTGCGACGATGGGTATTGGTGCTTCATTGTTGTCGAGATCGTGTGCCTCGTAACCGATTTCCGACGGATCGGGAAGATATTGGATCACACCATCAAGGAGCGGCTGGATGCCTTTGTTTTTATAGGCGGAGCCAATGAAAACCGGAGTGAGTTCGAGCGAAAGGGTTCCTTTTCGTATCGCCTTCCTGATCTGTTCCGGTTTGACACATCCCTCCAGTATCGATTCCGCGAGCTCGTCGCAGAACATCGAAACCGCATCCAGAAGTATTTCATGGTATTTTTGGGCCTCGGAAAGAAGACCCGACGGAATGACTCCTATGTGAAGCTGCTCTCCGCTCGCACCCTCGAAATAGATCGCTTTCATCTCCACGAGATCGATGACGCCTTCGAGTTTTTCTTCGACACCGATCGGAATCTGGACCATTACCGCATTATGTCCCAGTTTTTCGCGCAACTGTCCTGTGACACGGAACGGGTTTGCTCCCGAACGGTCGCATTTATTGATGAATGCAAGACGGGGAACCTTGTATCTTTTCAGCTGACGATCGACAGTGATCGACTGGGACTGAACGCCTCCGACCGAACAGAGCACGAGTATCGCACCGTCGAGAACACGCAGCGCCCTCTCCACCTCGATGGTGAAATCGACGTGTCCCGGAGTGTCGATGATATTGATGGAATAATCGTTCCAGCTCACGTTGGTGGCAGCTGAAGCGATAGTGATGCCGCGCTCCCTTTCCAGTTCCATGGAATCCATCGTCGCACCCACTCCATCCTTGCCTTTGACTTCGTGAATCGCGTGGATTTTTTTACAATAGAAAAGCATCCTTTCGGTAAGCGTCGTCTTGCCCGAATCGATATGGGCGCTTATGCCTATGTTGCGCATACGTGCTATGGAATTGGACATAGATCTTCTACAACCTCTCACATTGATGTGACGAATGTTTCGATCGTCTTTTCTTCTCGGTAACGGCAGTTCTAGAAACCATACACGTGACGCCTTTCCCCGCGGTTTTCAAATATCGCGCAGGTATTGATATCGGCATTGTGGAAGTACGGGGTGTGCGTCTTTGCAGGCAATTGGAAACCTTGCAGCAGATGGTTCAAGAAATGCCCTACATGCCGTGGAATCAATAAATGCCGTGCAAAAATAATTGATGGTTTAATATAAAACAATCGAATCTTTCATTGCGTGTAATACGTGGAATTATTTTTATCGAAGCCGGAAAATTTCTTTCATAGGCTTGTCAGATGGGTTTTGCATGGAGGTATGCGAAACGGAATACCGGACCATGACCGAACTGCCGGTTCCGGACCCGCCTGTCCGGTTCGTGTCTGAAGATATTCGGATGCCGAAACACCCAGGCATCTGAAAAAAAGGGGCCATCATGCATGTCGCCTACTACATTACCGATCACGGGTTCGGACACGCGCTGCGCTCGTCCCTTATCGCGGCCGAGTTCGCGCCCTCTACTGCGGTCACCTTTGTCACTACGGTACCCCGATCTTTTTTCTCGGAAGAGGTTCACCGGCCGTTCAATTACCGGCCGATGAAATTCGATTGCGGCTGTCTTCAACGAGACGGTGTGACCGTCGATTCAAGAAAGACACTTTCATGCTATCGTGAAATAGCCTGTAAAAACCGTTCGGTACTGAAAAAAGAGGTGAACTGGTGTAAAAGCGCGGGTGTCGACGTCATCGCGAGTGATATTACGCCTTTCGCCTTCGAGATAGCCCGTCATGCGGGCGTCCCTTCCGTGGCGGTTACCAATTTCACCTGGTTCGACATCTATCGCGAATATCTGGAGACGGACCCCGCCTTCGAACCCTGTCTCGAAGAAATGCGCCTGCACTACGCTTCGTCAACCCTGCTCTGTGCCCTTGCCCCGTCGCTGCCGATGGACTACTTCCCCCGGCGCATAGACATGCCGATAGTTGGAAGGCGAGGAAAAAAGGATTCGGGTCTGCTTGCATCATCCTACGGGATAGATTCCGGAAAAAGGATCGGCATCATTTACCTTGGAAATTTCGGACTGTCCGGGGCCGTATGGAAAAGGATCGAGTCGTTCTCATCCTGGCAGTTTCTGGGTATTCATCCGATACCCGGCGATCCGGTCAATTTTCATCTAATGGATAAAGGAGTTCTGCCGTATCACGATTGCGTAGCTTCGGCCGATTGCGTGATCGGAAAACTGGGGTATGGCACGGTTACGGAATGCATGGTCAACGGCACGCCACTACTGTATCTCCCGCGTGAACGGTTCGCGGAATACACGTTTCTCGATAAGGCGGTAGAGCAGTGGGGTGGAGGAGTACGGATTAACGCGGAACGCTTCACGACAATCGATTGGGACCTTGGCCTTCACTCCGTGCTCCAGGTAAAACCGGTCGCCTTCACCTCGAACGGAGCGTTTCTTTGTGCACGTTCGATCGAATCGCTGGCCCTGTCCGGCTGATCTCTTCGGCGCAT
>CAZGVZ010000431.1:3303-4290 GCA_964529145.1 uncultured Fibrobacteraceae bacterium
CCCGCTTGCATCTGCCCTGATAGGAGGTTATAATCATTCGTATGCGGTTCCATCGGGAATCTTATGAGAACTCGCTGAAACTCCGGGAACCTGACGATGAAAAATCCATTAGAACAGTTCGTTAAGGTCGAAGAGCGAGGCGACGGCGTCTATGTCAAATTGAGCCGCGCGGAGCGGGATTCCCTGCAACTGGAAGTGATTCTCAGAACAGTCGAAAATTCAGTCGTGATGAACTTTCCGGCAGACCGGTTCAAGGAGGTTTTCACCCGTGCGCGCGGAGGCTTCGAAAAAATCGGTCCCCCTTTCGAATATTATGACGAAGAGCTCGAAAATTATCTCAATGTCACGATTACCCCGCTCAAAGCGAGTTTAAAAATGGCCGAAGGCCTGGTCCTTGCGGGAAAAAAGCCCTCTCCGGGACAGCTCCTTCACTATCTGAAGAGAAAAGGGGTGGTACATGGCATTGACACCGGCTGCCTTGCGGCACTGGTATCGAATTCGAAATATGAACAGTACATCGACGTCGCGTTCGCTACGCCTCCGGTGAATGGAGCTGATTCCCGAATCGAACTCAAAGTCAACATTTCTCCCACCATAAGGCCTCAAATGCGAAGCAACGGGGGTGTCGACTTCAGGGATATTCAGACGTTCACTTCGGTGTGCAAGGGCGATTTACTTGCGGTCAAATATCCCGCAGGTCTGGGGACTCCCGGAATCACTGTTTCAGGCGAGGCCATACGCCCCGAACCGGGTAAGGATCTTCCGCTTCCCAACGGTCCGAATACGGAAACAACGCCGGATGGTATGCAACTGCTCGCGTCTGCCACAGGAATCGTATTTTACGACAAGGAACTTTGTACCATCGTCGAGCTTCTGCACATTGACAAGGATGTCGATTTCAGCGTAGGGAACATAAAATATTCCGGTGATGTGCTGGTAAGCGGGAGCATCAGGCCGGGTTTCAAGATCGAAGCCGAGGGGTCGATC
>CAZGVZ010000432.1:0-4284 GCA_964529145.1 uncultured Fibrobacteraceae bacterium
TTTACTCTGGAACCGCTTTCGCCGGGTCTTGTGGATCACCGGGAGTGGACCGATTCGAACGGATGCAACAATGCGCTCAGAATCGCCGGCCTGGGCGCTCCCCGGGCATATCACGTACCGACACTGCGGCGGTTCGGATTCCCTGACGTCAGCTACGGCGAAGATTATGCGGCGGTGCTTCGACTCTGCCGCTCGTACCCGGTCGGCAGGATCTATGAATCGCTCTACTGGTGTCGCAGATGGGAAGAAAATTCCGACAGCGCGCTTCCGCTCGAAACTGCCAACCGTTACGATTTCTACAAGGACCGCCTGCGTACGATCGAAATCGAGGCTCGCATAAAGGAGAAAGTGTGAACCGGAACATATGGGACGCGAAACTCCTCGGACCGTTTCCACCCGGCCTCTCCCTGCTCGAACGGGTGCATGCCCTGTTTGCGCAGCAGCGCGCGTCATGGGATCTTTTCCGTGAAAACGAAGCCGCGCTGGACGCCGTCAGGATCAAGACCTTCTCGCACGACCGTGCGCGTGTGGTCATACAGGCTAACCCCGGCCGCTCAGTTTCGACGAATGCGAATGTCGACCCGGCCGCAGTGGCAGTGCGCCCCTGTTTTCTCTGCCCCGGCGCGCTTCCTCCAGCCGAGCGGGGGATCGCCTTCGGAGATTACGTGATGCTGCCCAATCCATTCCCGGTGCTCAGGCATCACATGACGATCGCGTGTCGCGATCACGTTTCGCAGAAACTCGATGGCCGCGTCCATGACCTTTTTGCTTTCGCAAAGGAGCTCGGACCCGGAATGTTTCTCATTTATAACGGCCCGCGGTGCGGCGCGTCCGCCCCGGATCATTTCCATTTTCAGGCATGCTGCAGTGAAGGCGTGCCGCTTCTGGGCGAAACGCATACAGGATTGACAGAGGGTATCGAACCGCGTTCGCTTTTCGGTCGCACGATGCTGGCGTGCCGTTTCCGTGCCTCGGACCGGGCGGAGGACGCGATCGGACGCATAATCGCCGCTCTTCGGCGGATCACCGGGGAAACGGCGGAACCGATGCTGAATCTTGTAGTACAGTACAGGGACGACCGTTTCACGGCCTGCCTGTTCCCGAGAACGAAACACCGGAGCACCCATTACTTCGCACCGACTCCCGGCAGGATCGCGATAAGTCCGGCGGCGATCGAAATGGCGGGAGTCGTCGTCGTGGCGGACACAGCCCATTTCGAACGGGTCGACGAGGCTATGGTCCTTTCGATGTTCAGGGAAGTGACTTTTGATGACGAACGGCTCCTCCGTGTAGCCGCGGAGGTCGCATGAAGCAGGAACCGGTGATCGCCGTCGGACTCGTGGACAACGCTTCTTCGATAGCTTTCGAACTATCGGGCGAATTCACCGATCGAAAGGGCACGTTTTTTCCTCCCGGCCGTTATCTCGTCTCCCGCAGGGATGGCAAATTCGTCTGTACAGGTCCGGTGGTCCGCGATATCGAGGAACTGTGCCTGACGGGAACACACCTCCAGTCCGGCTTCAGGCTTCACGTCACCATTGGTATCGACTTTCACTGGGAGCAGCGGCAATGGCAAACCTTCAGCGGCGCGTTGCGATTCCTCCGCCGGCCAGGCGAGCGGGTCGCGGCTATCAACGACGTGCCGCTAGAAACCTACATTCTTTCGGTGAGCTGTTCCGAAATGAACGGGAATTCACCGGAAGAGTTCCTCAAGGCGCACAGCATCATTTCACGGAGCTGGCTTCTGGCGCAACTCACGGCGCGGCAGAGCCCTCAGTCTCCCGCAATCGCGTCCTCCGGTAAAGAAGGGGAGATCATCCGGTGGTACGACCGGCAATCGCACCGGGATTTCGACGTGTGCGCCGACGACCACTGTCAGCGTTACCAGGGCACCGGAATGATCACCTCGGGAGCGGTCGCGGAGGCCGTCAATGCGACTAGGGGAACGGCACTCATGTTCGGCGGGACCCCTTGCGACGCCAGGTTCAGCAAATGCTGCGGGGGAGTGACGGAGGATTTCCGCATCGCATGGGACGATACCGTCCACCCATATCTGGTGCCGGTATCCGACTCTCCCGAAGAGCGGCTGCCCAACCCGCCCCTTACCGATGAATCCGCGGCGCGCGGCTTCATCACCGGATCACCCGGAGCCTGGTGCAACTGCAAAGATGAGACCATTCTCGGCAGGGTGCTTAACAATTACGACTATTCCACCGGGGATTTCTTCCGCTGGTCGGTACGGCTCACGCACGGCGACCTCGCGAAACTTCTTCGAAAGAAGCTGTCGCTCGACCTCGGCAGGATAGTCGGGCTCGTTCCCGTAAACAGGGGCCTTTCCGGTCGCATCGAGCGGCTAAGGATTGTCGGTGAAGGAGGGGACGTCATCATCGGTAAGGAACTCGAGATCAGGCGCGCCCTTTCCCCCACCCATCTCTACAGCTCGGCGTTCGTGGTCGACACTGAGGGTCCGCATGACCGTCCCGATGCATTCGTTTTAAGGGGGGCGGGATGGGGTCACGGGGTGGGACTCTGCCAGATCGGCGCTGCGGTCATGGCGTGCCGGGGAATCGGATACCGCGATATCCTGGCGCACTATTATCCGGGAAGTGAACTCAAGCGGCTTTATTGTTGAACCTCTTTACCTGCGAAGCAGATCGCGTAAAGGGATCGTCGGATACAAGCAATGGTTTAATAATTATCAGTACAAAGCCTGGAAAAAGTGAATTTCGATGTTGAAAGAATTATCATACCCCCATCCTCCTTCGGCACCTTCCCCCGTCAGCGGGGGAAGGCTCCGGACAAGGGTGATCGTGAAATATTCAGTCCCTGTATGCATCCAATTATGGGACGATTCATAACTTTTTTCGATACCTGATTTGTTTAGGTGTATTCCCATTCATCGATTTTGCATTCGTTGCCCTCTTCACTTACAGTTCAGCATCTCCCGCGTTCCGGCCTTTGAGGACCTCGTCCATCTTGTTCTGGAGTGCCGCCAGGCGAAATGGCTTTTGCAGCATACCGGCCGCTCCTTCAGCCAGAATATCATTGCTCAGGTTTCCTTCGGCGTATCCAGAGGACACCAGCACGGTCACTCCCGGACATCTCTTTTTCATACGGCGGAAGCATTCCAGTCCGCTCATTTTCGGCATGATCAGGTCGAGGATCACTAAATCCACTTCGTGCCAATGCTCCTCATAGAACTCCACCGCTTCCATTCCATCCGAACACGAAGTGACCCGGTAACCGAGAGTTTGCAGCATTTTCGAGGTGGAATCACGAATTATTTCATCATCGTCCACGATCAGGATATGAAAACGGCTGTCGTGGACCTGGCTTGACATCTCAGCCGTTTCGGGGATCTGATCGGTCGACAACGGAAAGAAAAGCGAAAATGTCGCACCTTTCCCCGGTTCGCTTTCAACGGTAACGTATCCCGAATGCTGCCGAACGATCCCGTATACACTTGCGAGGCCGAGACCCGTTCCTTTCCCGGGTTCTTTCGTGGTGAAAAAAGGTTCGAATATGTGTTCAGCGGTGTCCGCGTCCATTCCTGTTCCGGAATCGGAGACCCGGACAACGCAATATTCCCCGATCTCCGTCTTGTATTCACATGTCAAAAAGCTGTGTGAATCGATCCGTATGTTTTCGGTCGAGAAGACGATCGATCCACCATCCGGCATGGCGTCTCTGGCATTGATACCGAGGTTCAGCAACGCGTTTTCCACCTGACCCGCATCTCCACGCACCGTGTGCTTTGAATATCCATGGGGACCATTGCAATATCCTGCTTTCGGGCGAACGCAAGCAGCTGTTTGGTCAAACTCGACGCTTTCAGGGCGGAACCGATGATCTTGTCCGTGTGGATGTAAAGCTTCGATTCCGGTTCGAGATCCATCTTTATCAGTTCCGCGTTGCCGATGACACCGCAAAGGATATTGTTGAAAAATGTGGTAGAGGAATAACTGATTATTATGATATTAATTTTACCTTAAAGAGAGAAAATGGTACTAAGATGGGGGCTAAAAGTGTTGGATCTGATGAAATAGTTTGGACAAGAGAAGAAGATTTAAAATTGTTCTCTATTTCGCCGAATGAATTAAATATATTAGAAAAATATGAATGCAATAAGGGTATTGATTTTTTAAGTGCTGAAGGAGAAGTAATAAAAGTTTTAAGAACAGGTGCAGCATATAAGAAATTCTTAGAATTAATTAATACTCAAGGTGGAGATATCAATAAATTAAATATATCTAATAATATAATAGAAATTAAAAGTACAAAAGA
>CAZGVZ010000433.1:0-4273 GCA_964529145.1 uncultured Fibrobacteraceae bacterium
TTCCAGGGGTTATGCACGAAGAAACCACTGGCTCCGGCCAGTGGAGTAAGACGGCTAATTAGAACGTACAACGTTCTTCTTGTTTTGTCGCGGGCAGTGTCACGCTGTTCTTTAAACGCAAAGTATCCAGTGCGTTGCACTGTTTCTGTTATACCGTTTTGCCCGCCCCTAAAACAAGCCACCGCCTCTGGCGGTGGTAATTTGACTCGGTCACACGGCAACAGATCCCGGTTCCAGGGCTGTCTCCTATGATTTGATACGACTCCACCGTATTGCGCGGTGGAACATCGGCCTGCTCAATAAAGAGTGGGAATATCGTCCCAAACGTCGATTACAAGGTGATCGGTGTTGTCTATATAGAGAGCGAGAGTTGTACTCGCCAGCACCGTCATCGCGACACTTGATTTCGCAGGAATACCTGTTGAAACCAAAGCGGTGGGAAGTTCACCTTTGTATAGCGTCGAGTTTTTGATTGCGATAAAATTTTGACTGCACATCGCCAAATCAATAAAAGAACTCGTATTGGGAAACACGTGCCCGTCCGGATCCCAAAAACAGATTTCACCCTTCGAATTGACGCCTAGTCCATAGTTTCCATCCAGGGGATCCGTAGAAACTCTCGATAAAGTGCCCTGAGCGGATACTGTTTGTCTCAACCAGTCGGATGCGGTTGCTCCGGTTAAAGGATAGTATGCAGTATAAACATGTCTGAATCCGTACCTGTCCTTCAGAAGTACCCAGAGGCGGTCGTTGCCCTCATCATGGTATGCGGCGCCGATGTCCAAAGCTTTCATGGGCTGGCCGTATTTTGTTGGGGTATTGATCTTTTGGTAAGCCCCGGTATTGTCTGCCCAATAGAGTTCACCGGCGGCATTCACATGATAGCATTTACTGTGAAGGGTTACAGCGCATCGTAAGCCCCAATGATCATTTACGGGCACCCATGTGTCGTTGAAAAAATCATATCTCGCCAGAAGAAAGTCGGGACCATGGGGAGTTTTGGTGACTACCCATAAACAACGGAAAGCGTAACCCATATCCTGAACAAGAGGGACAGCCTCAGCGGCAACGGCATTCTTAAGTTCGGCAATGGAATTCGGGATATTTGAAACGGCCGACACGGCTTCCATATTGTTCGAGCAACCGGCGAAAAGAACGCCGGAAACGAACGGGACGAGATACTTCAGAAAATTTCGCATTTTCATTTTGCCTCCTCAATGATGAAAATTGATGTTGTTACAATTTTATTCTCCGGCCGTGAATTACTCCATGTCCGGCTTTGGATATCAGGAATCCTGATCGGAAAACGAATTGACATTGCAAAAACACCTTTTTGATACGTTTTATGCAGAAGGTGCCAGGTGATTGAAACTTGAAAATACAAAAGACGGACAACAACGAATAGGTGACAAAATGAAAATATGTTCCGAAGAGAGACGAACGCAAGTTCGGATGTAGTTCCAAAATTCCCTTCCGGCTGCGGCCATCAATCGTTTCTCCGCTCTGTAATTGTTGTTCTCGCACAATCCGTTCCGCATGACCAGGCCTGGCGGGCAGGTGGTCCGCGATCCGGTGATGTCCACCAGACAACAGATTTTTGGCTTTATTCCTGACGATATCGCATCGATGGTGTATATTAGTAATGATCCGTTAATCCGCTGGACGGGATCACCATCCACAGACGTTGCTGTAAAGGGGGCAAGACATGCAGAATTTGAAACGGTCAAAACGACTTTCCGCTTTTTTTTCCGTCATATTGTGTGCCGCAGGTATCTCTTCCGTCTCCGCCGGCTGGAAAAAGATCGGTTTTGCGGGAAAAGAGATCCGGGCGCTTACAGTCGGTCATGATGTGATGCGCGACCGGCAGAGCGTATTTGTACCGGTGGATGACAGCGGCGTATTCATGGTTTCCGGGCCCGACGATTCGATGTATCAGTTTCCTTTTCATGGTTCAACGGAAGAGCGTCCCTCGGGCAGGATTCGTTCACTGCTGGTCGCGGAAAACGGCGCGACTGTACTGGCCGGTTCCGACAGCGGACTTTACGGCACTTCGATGTACCTTTCATCATTGCCTATGTGGAGAAAAATGCTTCTTGATTCCACGAAAATTGTTGTGGATATGGCGGAAAGCGACAGCGCATTCTGTGCGGTAACCGCTTCAGGTGTATACCATGCGGAAGGCATATTCGCGACATGGTTGCCATGTTCTTTATCCGGCGAACCGGTACGTCCGGCTTCCGGTTCGGTGTTTACCTCGATAACCTCATGGCCGGTCGGCAAAGGTTTCGTTGTCGGGTCCGCGGCAGCGGAAAGCGGCGCAGCCGCCGGAAGGGTGATTTTCGGATCGTATGACGCGCGTTCGTGGACGGACGGCTCCTGTATCGAGGAATGCACCTGCATCGACGCGGATGTGTATTCGCTTGCCGCAGACAATCAGATAACGGTTTATGCCGGAACATCGGGAGGCGTTTTTCATGCCATTGATTTCGATACCGGATGCTGGCATTCTCGTTCTCCGCAGCTGGAGATGCCGATCCGGGATATGTGCCTGGCGAGAATGAATTCCTCGGGAATGCCGCCGGATATCTATGCCGCGACCGACAGCGGGGTATATCTGAAGTCTATACAGACAACCGCCTCGGGCGCATGGAACCGGCTGCTCGATATGAAAACGTTCGCGGTCGAGGTCATGGAGGTTTCCGGTGAGTATATCATTTATGCCGGAACGATTGACGGTCTGTGGAAATACAGTAAATCGACCCCGGTTACCGGAATGCGCAACCGTAAACTGCCGCAGCCTGCGGCGGCGGCCGCGAAGTTCATGTACTCGATTGACGGGAGAGTAGTGCCCCAGGGAAGCCGCAGGGGGATACGCGGCGTGTATCTCATAAAGCGAGAGGGCTGCCGGCTGCAGTGCAATGTCAGGTAGCAGCCTCAGGGCTACTTTCGCTTGCTCCCGAATCGTCCTTTTTTATGCCGGCTCGAAAGAAAGAGCTGCAGGAAAATAGCCCCGTAATCCTCCACCGCCGGATCGACTATAAGGTCCGGCGAACCATCGCCGTCGAGATCGCCGATCCAGAGGATGACCTGGCTACCCCTCGGTAAAGGCCGGTCCTGGAAATTGTTTTCCACCATCGGGAAGATCAGCCAGGGCTCCTCGCCGAAACGGATGCGCCATTGTAGTGTGTATTCGTTCCCCTGAACATATCCTCCTGCAAGATAGGATCATCCTATTTTCGGGAGCTCCAGATCATACTCTTCATGGCTGTTTTCATTGTACGGTTCGTTTTGGTCATCTTTCCGCTGCGCCCACGCTGTGTTCATATGCCAGGTTGCAACCGGCCCGGCTTTCAGTTCCGGTATTCCGCGGGTGTTGCTGCTGACACCCCCTGGTCGGGGTTCGGGCGGCGACCCGCCCGGGAATCAATGCGCTGTTGTGCGATGGACGACGCAAATTTCACCATATGAAAGGTACCAATTTATATTTAACATTTTTCGAATATTCTTTGTAACCATTTAATTCCTTATTTAAAGTTTTATCCTCTAATGCTATACGAATGATAAAAATTATACTTACAATAGCTGACATTGATAGCGCATATAATGAACCTAAAGCAATTGGCGTTGCTAAAACCATTATGATAAAACCAACATAACCTGGATGTCGTACATATTTATATGGTCCTTCAATAGCAACCTTATGGTCACGTTCATCCTGAATTCTGACCATTGTCGAAAAAAACTTATTTGATACCATCGACCAAGTAAAAAGTATTGAGCCTAAAAATGTAATAAGTATACCAATAATATGGATACTGATAGGTAACTCAATGCTCCAATTAAATTTATAATCTAATCCGGAAATTATATACATTCCGAGCATCGGAAAAATATTAACTGTTGTCAATATTTTATCCCATTTTTTAACATTTTCCTTTTTTCTTCCTCTTTCTTCGATAACTTCTATAGGAAGCACAATAGCGTTAATTATCAAAATGATTATTCCTACTGAGATTAAAATCCAAGCCCATATCCAACTAAGAGACCAAGCTGAAATAAACAATATAGTACCTTGAAGAAGTAAAGTTGATATTGTTTGAATCATTCTTCGAAAAATGTTTTTATTCATATGGCTCCTCCCTTTGCGTCGTCTTTCGTACAACGTCCCAGGCCTTACGGCGTTCGGCGAGGCCGCGGAGTTTGAGTGTGTCGAAAAAATGTTGTTTGAGAGGCTTCATGGTACGGCTCCTTCACGTGAGTGGTTGAATGCTTG
>CAZGVZ010000434.1:0-4266 GCA_964529145.1 uncultured Fibrobacteraceae bacterium
TCGCTTCGGGCAACAGGAAAGTATCTCCCTACGTGACTTTCGCGGCCTCTTTTTCAGTCAAATCCGGAGACAGAGCGGAGTTCACAGCTCTGCTTGAAAAGGCTCTGCGCCTCGATACCGGCGGGGACAGGACGCTGCGGCTTCACAACGTCATCTACTCCTCCAGGGCGCGCTGGCTGCTCGACAATACGGACCGTTTTTTTCCTGTGGCGGAGGAGGGCATCTCTCAGGACCCGCCATCGGCGGGCGGTGCGGAAACCGAAAACCGCACGGATCAACCGGAACCGTCCGGGAGTGAATGAATATGGACCATAAAATCAACGGGGTTCTCTTCGACCTCGATGGGACGTTGCTTGACACGCTTCAAGACCTCGCTTCAGCGGTTAACACGGTGTTGCGCGGCCACGGTCTGCCCGAACACCCCCTGGCCGCATATCGCCATTTCGTCGGAGACGGCGTAGATCTACTGCTCCGAAGGGCGCTCTCTCCTTCCGATTCGGACGAGGCGCTTCTGTCCGAATGCATCATGGAGTTTCAGAGAGAGTACGATGCCTGCTGGAATCGCACTACCGCGCCCTATGAGGGAATCGAGGAACTCCTCGAAGAACTCGAAACAAAAAATCTACCTCTGGCGATCCTTTCCAACAAGCCGCATGAAGCGACCACCGGGATAGTACAGCACTTTTTCGGGAGGTTCCACTTCAATGCATGTATCGGCGGAGGCATCTTTCCGCGAAAACCGGATCCCGAGGCGGCTTTCTATATCGCACGGGTCATGGGGATAGAACCCGCAGGCTGCCTGTATGTCGGTGATACCGGGACCGACATGAAAACCGCCCGGGCCGCGGGCATGCCTTCGGCCGGAGTGCTCTGGGGTTTTCGCGAAGTCGGTGAACTCCGGAATAACGGGGCGTGTTGGATCGTGAATCATCCGAGGGATATTCTCGAAATCGTGGATAACGGCTGATTGCGGTCAGATATGAGCGGATCAGAAAAAATTTTCGGAAATCCGGTGATAAAAATGTATCTTGAGTATAGGCGTGTAACTCATGGTTCACACAGGACCGCGGAGCGACAATAGCAATGGATTTCGGCAGTACACCCATTGCAGGTCAGCGCGCTCCTGTCCCATGTGCCCGCATAGTGCCACGCAGGTATCCAACCTTTGGGTGAGGAGGAGTTCGATGAAGTATTTGCTGGCGTGCATGCTTTCCGCACTGGTATTGATACCGGCTCAGCTTTCAGCACAGATCGGCATCAAATTCAGGGGAAGCGGCGGATGGTGCATCGGAGACCGGTACGAACAGATTTTCGTCAACACAAATCTTGAAACGATCACCGGACAGGTAATGAGCATCGATACCGTAACCCCGATCAGGGGAATGAGCTCAGGAATTCAGGTTCGGCTCAAGACGGATCGCGAGGAGATCATAGTTCACCTCGGTCCTGCCTGGTTCGTGCTTTTTCAGGACATGATCCTTTCGGTAAATGACAACAACATCGAAGTGCGGGGCTGCCGGACCGTGGTCGAGGGGAAACCGGTATTCATGGCGGCCACGCTGATACGGAGGGAAAAAGTGCTCCTGCTGCGTGACAAGGACGGCGTCCCTTACTGGTGCGGCTGGCGTCCGAAGTTCTGATACCGTCAGCGTACAACCACTCAGGGCTTCCACGGTGGATCCCCGTTCCCGCCTGCGGCAATTGCCCAGGTTCAGTGCCGGAAGACGGGATCAGTGAGAAATCGTTTACGCTGTTTGCTCAATTACTTCAGCCATGAAATGAGTATGGAAACCCGGGGTATCCGCTTATCTCAAGTATATACAATAACATATGTCGAATGGCTGCCGAAAAACGGCTATCGGCCGCGGATGATCCCTGATTCGAACGGTGCATCGGCGATTCTTCGGAACACCCGCGGAAGAAGCATGTCACCTGTATCCGCGTTCCCGTGAAACCGTTGCAGGAGAGATGCGACACGGGTCTCTCTCCGTCCGCGCCGTTTCTGCGGGAGTATCTTCTTTGGAGAGGCGAGCCTGCCCCGCGTCAAAGGACGAAAAATGGCGAATGCATACAACGACGGGAAAAAATTCGATGGAATCGATTTCCGGGAAAATCCTCTGGAAAGAGGAGTGTACGAAGACTGTGTTTTCAGCCGATGTGACTTTTCCACGACGGACCTTTCCGGAACCGTATTTATAGACAGCGAGTTCAATGACTGCAATCTGAGCCTTGTCACCTTGATAAAAACCGGATTTCGCGACGTAAAATTCAATAATTGTAAAATGCTGGGTCTGCATTTTGAAAACTGCAACGGATTCGGACTCTCGTTTTCTTTTGATAATTGCCGGTTGAGTCACTCTTCGTTTTATGGAACCAAAATACAGGGGACCGGTTTCAGGAGTTCGAAACTGCAGGAAATCGATTTCACCGGGTGCGATCTGGCGGACTCCGTATTCGATAATTGCGACCTGGAAGGAGCCATGTTCGTCAATACGAATCTCGAAAAGGCGGATCTCCGGAGTGCACGGCATTATTCGATCGACCCCGAAATGAACAGGATCGGAAAAGCGAAGTTTTCCATTTACGGCGTGCCCGGACTCCTTAACAAGTACGGCATCGAAATCGATCCTTCATGAAATCCCGAAATCCGGGAAGAACACACCTGCTTTCCCGAAGAAAACGGCGTATCCTTCGACAAGCAGATATCTGAACTCGTGGGAGTTCGGCAGCGTCAAGGAATCTTTGAAGTCGGGAACCGGCGAGGCCTCATGCTACTCTACGTTGAGTGAATGCCGGGTCTTTCGCCCACCTGAAAGTTTGAGCTTCAGAATGAGCGAATTGCGCTGCCGGTTGTAGTTTTTTCTCTTTTCGAAAGGCAGATCGTCGACTGTAGCCTCGGTAAAACCGAGCTGGGCGAACCAGTCCGAAGTCTGGGTGGTGAGTACGAAAACCGACTTGAGCCTCAGCTCGACCGCGCGGTCGACCAGATATCCGATGATCTTGTTCCCTATGCCGAGGCCGGAATAAAAATCGTCGACAACCACCGCGGCGATCTCCCCCTGCCTGTCATCGAACACATGGAGCGCGCCGCAGCCGTGAATCGTGCCGTCCACCTCATAGACGTAATAGTCCTGGGCATTTTCCTCCAGGTCGCCGGCGGTGCGCGGGATGAGGATCTTATCTTCGATCGAGGGCTGCATCAGCCGTAGAAGTTCGGGTATATCCGCGGACGTGAACGCCCGGATGTTTTCGTGTTGATTGGCGTACACCATCGTTCCAAGGCCGCGGTTGGAGAAGATCTCCTTGATTACCATTCCTTCCGCCGCGCCGTCGACGATATGCACCCTGCGGATTCCGTTGGTGCACGCGCGGTGGCCGAGTGCGACCAGCTCGTAGAGCTCCGATCCTTTTTTTTCGGCATTGAGTTCGAGAAACGAGCCCGCCAGAGAGACGGTGAGCTGGGAAATCGTTCCGTCACTGTCGATGACCGCCCCTTCGGGTGCGCTGTACTCTCCGGTTTCGATCCTTTGCGCATTGGTGAGAAAGAAGAGTTTCGCCGCCTTGAGCGCGATGCTCAATGTGTAGGCGAGTTCATCCGAGGAGAGGTTGTACGGTTTCCCTTTGGCGTTCCAGCCGATATTGGGAAAAATCGGAATGAGTCCGTCCTCGAGCACGTTTTCGAGAATATCGGTCTGCAGCCGCTCCACTATGCCCGAACTCTGATAATTCACGCCTTCGAGAACCCCGATGCTCCGGGCCCGCACCCAGTTACCGATCACCGCATGTGCGCCGCACTCGGCCAGAAGCGTCATGATCTGGTTCGATACGTCGAATGCCGCCATTTTGATGAAAGGAATGGATTCGGGCGGCGAAATGCGGATACCGTTCACTTTTTTGCATTCGATTCCATATGTGGCGAGCACTTCATCGATTCTGCTCCGTGTGCCCGGGACGAGCACGATGCGGATCCCCATCCGGTGCAGCAGCACCAGATCTTTGATAAGGAGTGGAAAATAGGGACTCGCCATCAGCTCGCTCGCGATCTTGATGACGAATGTCTCTCCTTTGAACTGATCGATGTACCCGAACGCCTGTCGGATAACCTCTACCTGTTCCTTCAGTGTGGTTGCATTCATAATCTCTTTCCCGGTTTTTCCAATTAAGGTTCAAATATACTCAATAGGATGTGCCCTTCGGGGAAACAAGCTCGTCAGGAATACGTTCAATGGACGCCGGCGGTCATATGTCGATTACCTGCCTCGGTAA
>CAZGVZ010000435.1:0-4262 GCA_964529145.1 uncultured Fibrobacteraceae bacterium
AGACCCCTTCGCGAAATCTTCCGCCGATCAATCTGCCGCTCCTTGGTGAATTCCAACGCGAAAACTGCGCCGTCGCCGTCACCGCGCTCGAACTGCTGGCCGACCTGCTCGATATAGAGCCGGCGTATAAAAAAGGGCTCGAAACGGTCGAATGGAGCGCGCGTTTTCAAATCCTCTGCACCGATCCGCTGACGATCCTCGACGGCGCACACAATCCTTCCGGTGCCCGTGCACTGATCAAAACATTCAAAGAAATCTATCCCAAACACCAGATCGGCTTCCTCTTCGGTTTCCTCGTCGACAAAGACGCCGTCGAATTTCTGCGCATCCTCAAGCCGCGTGTCACTGCAGCGTGGACACTTCCCATCGACGCACCGCGCGGCACCACCGCAGAGCAATCCGCCGCACAGGCTCGCGTTGCTGGTATTTCCGCAGAACCGATCTCTGTCGCTGATGCGTGGGACGCCGCCCGCAGCTGGGCCTCCGCATCCCCCGACCGCCTCATCTGTATCACCGGCTCGCTCTATCTGAAACAAATGCTTCAGTCGGTTACGAGTTTATAGCCCTTCCCATAGATGGAAATGATGTACCGGGGATTCCCGGGGTTGGGCTCCAGCTTTTGACGAAGCCGAACGATGTAGTTATCAACGGTTCGATTGCTCGGGAAAGCATCCATTCCCCAGATAGTATCGAGAATTTCATCACGGGAGAATACCCGCCCGGAATCTGATGCAAGCAATTGAAGAATGTCGGATTCATACCGCCCGAGTTCCTCTGTCCGACCATCGGACTCAACCGTTAGTTTTGTAAAATCGACACTCGCATTTCCGACCATGATACTCCTGACATCAGAGCCTGGAGCGGTGCGGTTGAGTACGGCCTTTACGCGGGCCATCATCTCAAGAACACTGAACGGCTTCACCACATAATCGTCGATGCCCAAACCAAATCCGCGCAGCTTGTCGGCTTCGGCTGAACGGGCGGTTAGAAAAATAACGGGAGTGGAATTCTTCTTGTTTCGGATGACTGAGAGCACCTCAAATCCGTCAATCTCCGGCATCATGACATCGAGAATAATGAGGCGATAGGTTTCTCTGAGCAGGCAGTCAAGCGCATGCTGCCCGCCATAAGCGCAATCCACCTGATATCCTTCAAACTCCAGATTATCCCGGATTCCGTCGGCCATTGCCTTTTCATCGTCAACCACTAACAACTTCATCGCAATCCCTCAAATATACCGAAAACACCGATCCCTGCGGGAGGTTATCAGTCACTTCAATACGGCCGCCCATTTCGTCCACCAGCCGCTTCACCACGCTCAGCCCAATTCCGCTGCCGCGCCGGGCGGTTACGGTGCTGTCTTTTGAACGCACAAACTCGTCGAAGATATGCTTTTTAAGTGGGTTGGGAATGCCTATTCCGCGGTCGGAAACCCGTAGAATGATTTCCTTGTCCGAGGGTTCAAGTTCTACACATACCGATTTTTCGTGATCGGAATACTTAATCGCATTGTCAAGCAGGTTGAAAAGGATTTGTGAAACCGCGAGCGGATCGGTGAAACAATCCATGTTGGGAACTATCCGGCTTTCCAGCAAAAAGCCTTCTTTTTCCAAGCGACTCTGGAATGACTCGATAATCCGCCCGCACAACGTCGACAGATTCGTCGACTCAGGATGAATCTGGAGCTGCTTTCGTTCGAGACGGGAAAAGTCGAGCACGTTGTTGACGATGCCGGTTAATCGTTCTGTCTCGGCCAAGATCGTTTGGTGATAATCGGCGATGCGCTTTTCCGAAACTCGGCCATGCGTCAGCGTTTCAGCGTGCAGGCGAATAAGCGATAGCGGGGTGCGCAGTTCGTGTGATACTGTGGCAATGAACTCTGTGCGGGCAACCTCAAGTTGGCGTTGCTTCCTGCGCGCAGAGCGCAGGCCGATTCCCAGAATACTGAGCAGCAGAACCAGAAGGCAAATAATGATGTTTCCAGTAACATATTGCCGCCGAACGGTGGTTTTTTCCTGCTCGATAACCGCAACAGGAACTGCCGCGAATAATCCCGGAATTACTTCGCTGCTGAGCGTACTTTCTTCCGATTTCATTAACTGCAACGGAGCATCTACCTTAATGTCCGGATGGTATAGTAGAGCCAGTCCATCTTCTGAAATCGTCAGAACCTTTCCGCTGATAGAGGTCCTGTACGCCCCTTTTTTCCGCGTCAAATTTCGGTCGATCATTTGAGCCATTTCCCAAAGCTCATTCAACCGATGTTCAAGTTTCGCTGAATTCTCAACTTTTTCGTTCAGCATATTGCGAAAGAAGAGCTCTTTTGACGCCGAAAGAGACGGGGTGTTTTGGTTGAGCAGGGACAGAATGCAGCACGTGGTCTGAATGTCCGGCTCCAATTCAAGCAGATTGAAGAAGGCGGCGATTTTACGATAGAGGTCATCTGAATTTTCTACGGACCGTCGGGCGGCGATCTCAAAATAAGGGTATGCGCGCACGTCCGGCAATAGTCCGATACCATCTTCAAACGCTTCATCAGCCGCTTGGGCCGAAACGCGCTCCAAAAGCGGGGCTGTGCACGCGGGAACAACATCCGTCTCTGATATCTGAAACAGATTGGACTCAAGAGACGAGTCTGTTTGGTCCCGACGAAATCCTTCGGCTTCCTGCAATTCGATTTGTCTGCGCAAAGCCACGCTCTGCAGCTCAAGAGATCGCTGAAAATTGAATTCTACACTCGAGAGCGAAGTTAAATACTGCTTCCGGTTCAGCCATACACTTGCCGCAAGCAATATGCATAAAAGCACTAATCCCCCTGCCTCAACCCATCGATCGATGATCTTTGTTGTCATTATTTCAGCCATGGATGGATTTGTATCCTGTGCACCGCATCTTTGCCTATTATAAGAGTAACACCTTTAACTGGAGTATATAATCCGTGTCCGGAGTCCCCTTTGTTAAGGTAGAGAATACCGGGTTCTAATGTGGGAGAGTCGGAGATTATGGTTTCTTTTGGCGGATATGCGGCAACAACATCTTTCAGCGAGGAACCTACTTTGATGTCGTTGATGCAATAGTTGGGTTCCTCAAAAGATAATGTCGTTATCTGGTTGAACGAAACCTCGATGAAAAAGTTGCCGGGATAGGACATTGTGTATGTGGAAGGCAAGTCATCCTTTGCATAAACCCTATTATCATAAACATAGGAAGAAGGTTCACCAAATGTACCAATGATATGTTCCAGAATACTAGGATTTGCATCGAAGTTATCCATTTTGTCCTGAAGCGTTTTATTGGCTGCGCACTTATGTAGTTGCACCATGCGCTCCAATGATTGAATGATGACTTGACGGTTATCTTCAGTGGCTTCGCTGTTGATGACCTGATTGTAGAGGATCAGGGCTTCTTCCGGCTGACCCTTTGCTGTTTCGAGAAAATATGCCTTTTCGTAGAGCTGTCCAAGATCTTCCTGAGCGTTTGCGTTAAGGGCACAGATTAGTGATGTTAAAATGAGTATATATTTCATAGGTCTCCTCCAATTGCCATGTTTGCAGAACGCTGCTTGGCATATGAATGCTCTTTCTCTCTGAGAATCCAGTCGACGGGAAAGGGTTGCTTCTCAAGCTCATATTGATCGATTAAATATTCAAACAACCGAATATTTCTGATCCAGACATATTGCTCATACGCCTGAAGTGCGCTGATGTATTCGGGGGTGTTTTCATATTTCCGCCGGGCGGAATGAAGAGCGTCGACATACTCCTCTTGGCTTATTCGTCCCAAATCAATCTTCTCCGATGCGGAGCAATATTTTTCATCCCTCTTAAGGATCTCTTTCATGGCTTGATCGTAGATATCAACGAGGTCTTCTAGTGCGCTCAACTCGGGGACAGATTTCATGGTTCGATGCTCTTCCGGAACCGGAAATACTCCCGGAAGAAGATGGAGTTCTCTGCATTTGAATAAGTGATCTCGGGCCAATCGAATACTTTCTTTGAACGGATCAGCATCCGAGTCTCCATAGATTGCCAACATGCGTCTCAAGGTTTTTGCAATCACTGGATGGGTTCCGTTTGTTGCTTTAGTATCAATAATTTGACGATAGAGCCGGAGGGCTTCTTGGTGATGCCCTTTTGCCGATTCTAAGAAGAAAGCCTGTTCGTAAAGTTGATCAAGTTCTTCTGAAACAGAGGTTTCTTCGGAGACCCAAGCCAGTGCCTCTGTATATGCTGATCCCGAAAATTGTCGCGCAAAAATCTTCG
>CAZGVZ010000436.1:0-4258 GCA_964529145.1 uncultured Fibrobacteraceae bacterium
CCGTTTATCTTTCTGGTGAACCGGTACGACTGTCCGAGAATCCTGGGATCAGGATCGTCGATGGTCCTCACCCAGTCGGTCTCGGTATTGGCGAACACGAAATCGGACGCTTTCGCTCCGAGCAGTTCCCTCAGGTCCGCTCCGGCCCTCGATTCGAGATCCTTCAGCTCCTCCGGAAAGGAGATTTTCATAACCGTGAATTTCGGGCAGACACAGTAATAACGCCCGGAATGGTCGTCAAAGCGGACCTGCCGGCCGGTAGCCCCTTTCAGGTCGACAATCTTCTGAAGCCTTTTCAGTTCCGCCTCGTCCCTTGTCTGCTTCGTCACGAGATACCCGAGCGGTTCCTCCAGAAAAATGTCCCGATCGGTCCGCTGCCGGACGGTCGAAAAATCCTGAACCGCCGAAAACCTTTCCATTCCGGTAATGAACTCGCCTGCTCCGCGATGCAGGACCATTTCAGCGCAAAAAGCGTTCGTTACCATGGAAACGATGAATATGAATATCCTGTCACTCATGTAATATCCCCTTGAAACGTGTGACTCTTTTATGCCCTGTCAATACTGAGGCGTGCCCACGATCGTGTACGCCAGCCATCTCATACCGTTCGGAGCCGGACCGCTCTGCGCCATCCAGTAGTACTCCTGCCCATAGGAGTCGTTCGCTGCCGCGGTCGCAGGCGCCAGACCCGGATATCCTGGTCTTTCATACCCCCAGATAACCTGTCCCTGTCTCCACGCCCACCAGATCGGATATCCCCAGTCGTACCACTGCACCCAGAACTCCTCGGCCATTTGCACGGGATAAGGGTGCTCCCAGGTGATCGCCTGGTGACCCTGAACTGTATGCACACCCCTGAAACAGGGATTCCAGCGATCGAACACTGAACGGTTGGACTGGCAGACATCGTCGTATTCCGGTGGAATGAACCAGCCGCAGGAAGGGGTCTGAACCCATTTGAGCGTCCCCCCGAAACGGATATCGTCCCAACAGACGATAGGGTATCCGGGATTGCACCCGAAGAAAGGACCTGTGCCGCATCCGTGTCCGTCGAAGTAGACGAAATCCACGAAATTAATCTCCGCTACGGTCCCGGTCCACCGGGATGCGTAACACTGGGCGTCCCTGCGGCAATAGGGATAGAACGTGCCGGGAATGTTCCTGTCCCGGATCGCATCCGCGAAACCTCCCGCCGACTCATGTGTGAAATGCAGATTGCCTCTTCCACAATCACCGTTGCCGACATAGTTCTCGATGCTGTACGTGGCAAACCACATCCTGGAGGGCTGGCTCGCCGCGGAGAGGAGCGGAATGCTAACCGCGACAAGAAAGATTCGGCTGTACTGCAGTGCAGACGTCATGGGTACCTCCTTTTTTGAAGGGTACTTTTCCGCAGCTCCGGATCGGAGCTCCTGAAGTGAAAAGCTTGGTCAGGGAACAGACGCTGTGGTGATACGCACACGCAAGCCGATGTGGAAAAAAAAACGGGGATGAAAGACCGTAGGGGGGCGCGGCATCCTTGAGCTCAGACAACAGAGGTCCGGGCGATATATACCAAAAAGATACGATCGGGACGGCTCCTTTGTGTAAGGCAGTACGACACTGACCGTGCCCTCTAAGAAAGATCCGCCTGGATGATTCCGGCCGGGTGGCGCGATTTACCCGCCACGAACGGGCGACGGTTGCACCCCGTCGCGACCAAGCCGACTCCAGGAAACTGTCCTGTTGCGACATCACCCTGACCGGAACGCCGGAGAGGGCATGCGGCACAGATGGTTTTAAGTATCCCTTTATTGTCCCGCGAAGTCAATCCCCAAGGTGTTGCCGGAATTCGCGCGTCTTTGGACATGTGGAGACCGGAAAAAACCGCCGGATTGCCAATGCCGCCATATTGTGCTATATTATGTTCCGGAGTGAGCCGAAATGCCGAATGTTTACAGTTATATCGATTTCCGTAAATACCTCAATGATTTCATCGCAGAGAAGAAAATCGCGAATCCGAAGTTCTCCATCCGTCTCATGGCTCAGAAGGTCGGCATCAGTCCGGGAACTCTGGTCCGTATACTCAGCGGTAAACGGAATCTCTCGCCGCCCATGTTGCCTCAATTCATCTCGATTCTGAAGCTCCGCGAGCGGGCCGCCGACTATTTTTCGCTCCTGGTCGAATTCGACCAGCAGAAGCAGCAGCACAAGAAAAACGGAACTTACGAAAAGATCCTCGCGTTCAGGAACGAACGGATCAGAAAGATTCCGGAAACGCAGTACGCGGTATTCGACGAATGGTACTACGGTGCAGTCCGCGAACTGGTCATCATCCATGGACCTTGCAAAGACTATCGTGACCTAGGACCGCTTCTGAAACCGCAAGTTTCCTTGCGCCAGTTGAAAAAAGCGGTCCAGGTCCTGCTTTCCGCTGGACTCGTGCGAAAACGGGAAGACGGCGCCCTGGTAGCCGCCGAGCGGTTCCTGACCACCGGTGAACGATGGGAAAACTTTGCCGTCCAGAGATTCCAGAAGGCTATGATCGACCGTGCCTTGATTGCACTGGCTGAAGATCCCAAGGAAGAGCGTGACTTTTCGACGCTCACGGTGGGGTTGCGCAGCGATTCGCTGCAGCAGGTCAGGGCCATCCTGAAAAAAACGCGCCAGGAGATTCTCGATCTCGCGGAAAGTATGGAGAAACCGGAAATCGTGTACCAGATCAATTTCCAGGCATTCAGAATATCCGAACTCAAGGCTAGGGGGCTCTAAATGGCGCCGCAGTGGAAGACCCCGATCTTTCGGCCGTTACCGTTGCTGGCAGCCCTATGGTTCGCTTCCTGCCAGTCAGGGGAGATCGCCGGCGGCCTCGAGACCACCAACGGCGTGACTGTTGCCGTTTCGGGCGATACCGTGGACGGATCGACCGGGCCTGACGTGCAGCTGTTTCTCTGTGACAATGCGTTCAGGAACGATACCTCCGCGCAGCCCTTCAGCGACAGCACCATATCCGGCCGGTCCGGTCTTTTTAGATTTTTCGGAGTTCCCGCGGGTAAGTACAACCTTCTCGCATGGAACCGGCGCGACTCATCGGCAGTTGTCACAGGCATCACTGTCGGAAACGGATCAGCGTACAGGCTAGACGCTGTTCCCTTCACCCCTGACTGTACAGTCAGAGGCAAGGTGAGTATCGAGGACCAGCTCTGGGATAGCGTCGCGGTATTCCTTCTAGGAACTCCTCTGGCGGAGAAGAGCGATTCAGGAGGCACCTTCAACATCGCCGGGGTCCCCCAGGGGAAATACCTCATTTTTGCCAGATATATATTTTTATCGAGAGAAAACCCGGCCTTGGCAATGGAATACATCACCAATATGAACGTCGAGGTTTCGCCGAATTTACCGGAGATAGAACTACAGCTTGTATCTCGCAAATCAGCTATCGCCCCTGGTGCCGAAAACCTGAAGGATTATTTTCGATATTGATCGTGGTAAGCGCTGAAAGCGCACTGCACAATAGTCCGGACCGAAGAGCGCCGAGGGCCCGGATCGATTTGATCAATCGACCGTGCCGAAACGTTCGAATTCCGCCATGATCTGGTGAGTTCCCCACGCGAAATCGAATACCTTCACTTCATCGACAAGACCACTGTAGAAATTTTCCGGACGATTCGCGGCATCCCGGCCGAAATAGAGTCTGGAGTCCGAGCTGAATCCGATGCCGGAAACATCGAACGATTCGACCCTCTTTCCGTTCACGAACAATTCCACCGCCTCTCTGTTGCGAAGCAGCACCAGATGATACCACTTCTCCTCCTTTGCGAAAAAGGTAGTGTCGTTCGATTCCTTTTTCAGCTGTCCGAAGTAAGCCTTGAACCTGCGGTGCCGGAAAATCGAAAGGGCGTATCCGGACTTCCCCGCTGTTCCCTTCGAGACGATATCGTAGCGGGCGGAATCGCTGTTCTCCCTGTTCATGAAAGGATTGACCCAGATAGAAAAGGTGAAATCACCTGTTCCGAAGTCGAATGCGGAATCGCCGTTAGCGATAACGACGAAATCGTCGGTTCCGTCGAATTTCAAAGCCTGCCCGGAAAGGCCGCCGACCCGTGAGCACCCGTTGACGGTTCCATGATACCGGCCGCTTGAGTCCTCGAGGGTTTCTCCCGATGAATCATCGCAAGTCCAGTGAGCGAGAAGTCCGGTAGACGACGGCTTCTCGGTTCCGCCTCCGGACCCGGCCGGAGGCGCGGGATCGTAAGGATCGAAAGGTCCGAAACAGAAG
>CAZGVZ010000437.1:0-4256 GCA_964529145.1 uncultured Fibrobacteraceae bacterium
CTCTTTTTACCGGGCGCTTCGACAATGGCATGGCAGACCTTCCGTGATGGACTGTTTCTTTTTCTGTTTTCCGGCAAGAAACCGGTGGCAGGTTCCCCCGACATTTTTTCTCATTCCTTGTGATATTCAGATTGAACAATGGTAAAACTACCACCTGCCCCTGAGATTAAAACTATTTTTCATTCATGAATCGGTTTCATGGCGGAACTTCTCTCTCCGCGCTTGCGGAGAGTGTGGGAAAACTGCTCATTGGACGTAAACTCAGCTGCGCCACGGCCGAATCATGTACCGGAGGCCTGGTGGGCGCGGCGATTTCCTCGATTCCCGGCTCCTCCGCATATTTTCGAGGCGGAATCATAGCGTACGAAAACCGGGTAAAGAAAGAACTGCTCGGTGTTCCCGAAAAAACTCTCGTGGAACACGGGGCGGTTAGTGCCGAAACGGTCATCGCGATGGCCGAAGGGGCTGCAAGACTACTGAGTTCCGACTGCGTCATTTCGGTTTCCGGCATTGCAGGACCTCAAGGCGGGAGCCCCGAAAAACCGGTCGGACTGGTATATATCGGAATTCATGTCACCGGATCGAACAGTTCATTCAAACATCTGTTTTCCGGAAACCGGGACTCGGTGAGAATGGCCGCGGTCGAGGCGGCACTGAAGCACCTGGTGGAGGCGGTGGAGCAGGGCGACACCCGGTAAGGGTCCGGCATTTCCGTTGATTCATAATTTATGGATCTCCTGATCGTTTCTCCCGGCTGCTGATTTGTCCTGCTGTTCCGCCGCATACCTCGTCGGATCCGGTACTCCGGCCTCCTCGAAACCCCGCCTTCTGATTCGGCAGCTGTCACATCCGCCGCATGCGGCACCGTCGGGAGCCGGATCGTAACAACTGTGTGTGAGGGCGTAGTCCATTCCGCATTCCAGACCAAGCCTGATGATCGCACCCTTGGAAAGCGACTGCAAAGGAGTGCGTATCCTGATTCCCTTTCCTTCAACACCAGCCCTCGTCGCCAGCCGCGCCATTCTCTCGTATGCCTGGATGAACTCCGGACGGCAATCCGGATAACCCGAATAATCGACCGCGTTCACACCTATGTAAATATCGGTACTGTCAAGCACTTCCGCCCATCCAAGAGCGAAAGAAAGAAAAATGGTATTGCGTGCCGGCACATAGGTATCCGGAATGCGACTCTCAAGTTCCTCGACAGGACGGTCCTTGGGAACCGGGGAATTCGAAATTAAAGAACTTCCGCCAAAAGCCCGCAAGTCGATCGTTACGATCGAGTGTTCGACGGCATCGAAGTGACGCGCGACTCTCCTTGCGGCATCCAGTTCGACCGCATGTCGCTGGCCATAAAGAAAACTCATTGCATGGATCGCGTACCCGTCCCGCCGCGCAACTCCGCAGCAGGTCGCCGAATCGACACCTCCGGAAAGCAATACAACCGCTTTTTTCATTTCAAACCCCCCTTTGGTCTCCCCAGATGATCCTGTGCAGCTGGAGCTGCAACCTTACAGGGGCATCGCGTTCAATGATCCATTGAGCAAGATCCGCGGGAACCATTTTGCCGGCCACAGGAGAAAACAGGACCGGGCACCGGGTATGAAGAGCATGACGGGAAGTGAACTCGAGTGCCCATTCGAAATCATCCCTGGAACCGAGCACGAATTTCACTTCGTCATGATCCTGGAGTCTTTCGATATTACACTTGTTGAAGGAATGGCTCATGCCGCTCGAGGGACATTTGACGTCCACAATCCTTACGGCTCCGTCCGGGAGCGCTCCGATGTCGAGACTGCCGTTCGTTTCGACCAGAACCGTTTTTTTATTCGCGAGCAACTCTCCAACCAGACTTGCGGTACCCTTCTGAAGAAGCGGCTCCCCTCCGGTGATCTCGACGAGGTCGCATCGATGATGGGCAACTCGCTCCATGATCGCCGGAATACCGATGAAAGATCCTTCTTCGCGCGCGTAGCGCGTATCGCAGTAGCTGCAGCGAAGATTACAACCTGTCAATCTTACAAAGGAACAGGGGATTCCCACCCGGGTGGACTCACCCTGGATGCTCTTGAAAATTTCACAGATCCTCAAGGACTCACTCATAATACGCGGCGCAGTTTCCGGGAGTTTCGAACACTTCCACCCTGCAGACCGAACCACATGATGTCGAAAGGAGATCGCGAAGCCGAACGAAAACGTAATGTGCGATATTCTCGGACGATGGATTGAGTCCCTCCGATTCCAGCACGGCATTGAGGTCTTTATGATCGAACCGGTCCACGATCTCCTTGAGATAGTCCTTTAGAACCCTGAAATCGATACCGATCCCGCATTCATCAAGTTGCTGGCATCGCACGGTCGCCCTGACCAGCCAGTTGTGGCCGTGGAGATTTTCACACGGTCCGCGGTAGTTCCGCAAACGGTGCGCCGCACTGAAGTGAGTTTCCGTGGTGATCTCGTACACGATTCCTCCTCTTACACTTTTAGGGCCGGGTATTTCCCGTTTCCTGTCCGCCTATGCAGCGGTCATCCTCATTGCGATCCCATTCCGGATCAAGTTCGAAATCGGGAGTTCATTTACTTGATCCCTTTAGCGCCTGCGCCGGCATTTACAGTGCCTTCTCATGCGACAGTTCCCCTGAAATGCATGTTTCGTCCATCTCCCGGGGCTTCTCAACCATTGCAATTCTCTTTCTTTGTCAATTTAAAGAAAGGAGGAATTTTCTGCACTCATCAAGTCTAGGCAAAAAACAGTCGCGACCGTTCTTCTTGATATACGATCCTGGAAGGTCCAGGTCCCGATACCTCCAGTCGTTCTTCTCCCCGAACCTGCCGAAGTGGTCCATCAGTTCGTGAGCGCCGAAATTCGTCTGCGTAACGGAGATGACCTGATCAGCAAGCAGCAGCGTAGGAACGATACTTCTGTCGCGCAGGCCGTCGAAGGTGGCGCGCAGCATATCGGACTGGCGCTGCCTGGCATCCTCCTTCCCGGATAACGCAGGGGAGAGGAATTGAACGAGTTCGTCGCCCGCGAGCTTCCTCTTACCCTCCGCCACCTTCATGAAGGCGGCAGCGTGCGGGTCCACGTTCACCGACACTCCTCCCATGGCCCCGGCTGTAGCGATGAGATCGTCCTTATCGAACACGATATACTTGGGAATGCGCATATCCACGATCCGCTCCACGAAGGTGGCGACCATCACCGGACCGCCGTACAGAAATGCCTGATCGAGTGTGCTTATGCCGTTGGCGAACTGTTCAATCAGAAGATGAGCCGGAAGATGGATGACACTATAAACACCGCGTTCGTAATGAATGGTGATGAAATAGAACACGTTCGGTATTCCGCAGAAAAGGATATTGAGCGGCATCTGGCGCGAAACATAGTTGATCTTTTCGCGTGAGAGTTGGGTGAAACGCTCGTTCGCGCTTATGTCAGGGGTCAGTTTGGTGACCTGAAGCGGTCTTTCGTCGTGGTAAATCGTCGCGCTCTGCCCGCTTATCATATTGATCGCCTCGCCTCCGCCCGCGCGTTCCACGAGCAGCAGTCCGTCCATAAGGCTGATCACTGTCCGGTCGGACTGGGCTTCGACAAGAAAATCGGCTCCCGAGCCTCCGACCGACACGGTGGCCGGAACGGTATTGATCCTGAAAAACTCCGAGTTCTTCGTGTACACCATCTTATACCAGCACACCCCCGCTCTCTGAAAGAGCTCCAGAAGCACCCTGTCGTTTTCCACTGAGCCTATTTTATCAAAAGTCAGTTCCGCGAAATTGTCCATATCGATACGGGAGAACGCTCCCGCGGAAAGCTCGGCCTGCGAGGAGGCTTCGGTGAGAATACGGTCTCCCGGGCTGATCGCCAATCCCTCGTGTTGCGGAACGCTGCGCCCGTCGCCGCCTATCACGCTGAGCTCCCCGAAAAAGAATTCGAGACGCGAGGTGAAAGGCTCCTCCTTGGCGGCAACCGGCTTTTCGAGAGTGCCCACATTCAGCTCCGAGGCGTTCTCCACCTGCTGCATAAGATTGAGGGCGGCCAGATCGGATGTCGGTCGTACACCTGCGACCCGGAGGATCTCGAATTGGGTGGTCCCCTGTGCCACACGGTAGATCCCTGGGGACCTGACGTTGCCGTTGACCGCGATGTCTATCATCCCTGTGTGATGAACCAGCTGACCGGAATACAGCTCACGGGTGAGCCCGAATCCCTGCCAAACGATCGCACCTATGATCGGCGTATAGATGCATGCTGAAAC
>CAZGVZ010000438.1:0-4253 GCA_964529145.1 uncultured Fibrobacteraceae bacterium
ACCTCCGCGGTCTGCGAGATCTTTTCATCCAGGGTCATCAGAGCAAGAAGAGAATCGACTTTCCTTTCAATGGCGATGTCAGGATCGTTTTCCAGATTGAGCGTGATGCTGCCGACATTCGTGTCTTTGTCGGAGTTGAGCGGTGCCGAAAAGGAGATGTATCCGGTTTTGGAGACGATCAGGGTATCCGCGGTCACGAGTCGTTTCGAAAGAGCATTCACGGCACCGGCATCGCTGAAGCGGGAAACCGATTTTACCGTTCCGAACGGAGTACAGGGTACCACGTACGATTCGGTTCCCTTGCTGATTCGCGCAATGAAGAGCCCGTTCGCCCTTTTTCGGGTAACGAGAGAGGAAATGCGCAAAGTGAAAGAACCTTCACCGAAGCTCCGGTTGAACGTATCGCCTGTTTTCTTGCCGTTCATGTCGAAAAGTTCGACGGTAAGGATCTGCGGGGATGAATTGGTGAATACGAGATCGGATCCGCTTATGAACATCGAGCGGTGGTGATTTCCGGTCGCGCCGGGAGTGATCAGGAACGTCCCGGTAAGCGAAAAAGTGCCATCCACGCCGGTGGTTCCGGTTTTCCCCTTTATTTTTAATGATACCGCGGCATCGGCGATGGGTTTCGACTTTTTGTCGACCACTTTTCCGGTTATCGTCTGACCGGAAATCGAAGAGCAGAGAAATGCCGCAATCATTATGCAAGCCGGAAAGGTTAACCTCATCAAGCGCTCCTTTTGAATGATACACAAGCTGTATAGGCGAATATCCTGCCATTTAGTGGAAAAAAAACTATGGACGGTGCTTCAATTTCTATCTGATCCCGATTCTGCTTCGGTACGGCAGAATTTTGTTCCCGAACGGCCTGCGGGTGTGCACCCCTCCGCACCGAAATTGTATTGGATGCTCCAGGCTGGAGAACCCTTAAAAAGAGACGGGGATACCTGATTTCTTACCCGGATTATCCGGATTGAGCTGATTACTACGACTTTTTGCCAAGGCACAAGAACGGATTTGATACAGTGAAAGAACCTACCCCTTTTTTCAAATGCATTAAAAAAGGCGATCCTTTTTGGATCGACAATGAACAAGAAATATAACAAGAATAGATGTGAAATGTTCCACTATTGATCGATCGCGGTCGGGAAGTCCGGTTTTCCGAGAATTCCGATAACCTCCTCGGGTTCGATCCTGTACCTGCTTCCCCTGCCCTGGAAAAAGCAGTGAGTACGGATGAGGTGGATGCCGAGCTTTGTGATGAAGAAGGTTTTTCCGGTACCCTTTTCGGTCACCGAGACTTCGCCCTTGCGGAAAACACCTTCACCCCTGAATGGTGAGGGCAGTTTGCCGCGCGCCTCGAAATGTGTTGCGGCGACGCCTTTCACTAGATCGACCGGGACTCCGAGCTTCGATTCTGCCCTGTCGAAAGCGTTGGAAAGAAGGCGTGCCACGGATTCGCAGGTAGCGCCTAGCCTTTCGAGAGTGCGGCGGTCCTCGGCGATGATCTCATCGACCGTACGCTGGTCGTTCCCGAGAAATCCTTCCGCTGAAAACTTGGAAGGACTCAAGAGCGTTTCCTGTTCCTGTTCTTGAGGAGACTTCTTCATTGTTCGCTCCCTGGAGTTCAGGCGAATTTGTCGAAATAAATCCTGTCCTCGCGGATTCCGGTTTTCCTGAGCACACGCACGCAGGCGTCGATCATGCCCGGGGATCCGCACAGATAGGCTTCGTGTTCCGAAGCGTCCGGGACGTGCCGTTCCACCACCTCTGTGATGAGCCCTTTTTCACCTGTCCATCCGCTCTCTTCCGGCTCGTTCGAGAGGGCTGGAATGTAGGAAAAATCCGGCATCTCCTTTTCAAGCTGCCGCAACTCATCGACCAGAAAGAGATCCCGCCGGGTCTGGGCCCCGAAAAAGTATCGCGCTTTCCGGTTGATTCCTTTCTCTTTCATGTCTCGCAGCATGCTCCAGATCGGGGCCATTCCGCTGCCGCCTGCGATGAAAAGTATGGGTGCGCCGGTGGATCGCAGACGAAATTCTCCGTAAGGTCCGCTCAACCACACCTCCTGGCGTTCCCTGAGGTGCTCGAATACCCATGTGCTGCAGATGCCGTTCGGGACCAGCCGGATCATGAATTCGACATGATTCCTGTCGGAAGGTACCGAGGAAAGGGAGTAGGCCCGCATCACGGCGTCACGACCCCTGTACTCCTGTGATTCGAGCTGTGCGTACTGACCCGCGGAGAACTCGATGACGTCTGGTTCGAGCAGTTCGATGCGCAGTTCCACGATATCGTGTGTCATCATCCTCTTCGACACTACCCTGGCACGGTAGCGCCTGACCGAAAAGAGTTCCCGTGGAATTTCCACCGCCAGGTCTCCTCTCACCTTCACCTGGCAGGAGAGGCGGACGTTCCTCTTTCTTTCGTCCGGGGAGAGATAGGGTTCCTCTACAGGGGTGATCGCGCCGCCCCCGGAGCGTACGATCACCTTGCAGTAGGCGCAGCTTCCCCGGCCTCCGCATGCCGAAGGTATGAAAATGCTATGCGTTCCCAAAAGCGACAGAAGTGAGCCGCCTCCATTGACGCTCAATTTTTTTTCTCCCCCGTTGATGTCGATTACGCAGGCTCCGAAATTTAGAATGAACCTCTCCGCAAGCACAAGCAGAAAGGCGAGCACGGTACCGCATGCGACGAGAAACAGGGTCGATGAAAGGATGCCGCTGAAGATTTCTTCCATGTCACACCTTCACCATTCCGGAGAATCCGATGAACGCCAGAGCCATGATGCCAATGATGATGAGGGTGATCGGAGATCCGGCGAGTCCCTTCGGCAACGCGTCCTCGTTGATTTTTTCCCTGATTCCTCCGATGAGCGTGATGGCGATGAACCATCCGAACCCTCCCCCGGCGCCGTAGAAGAAGGTCTGCAGGAACCCGTACGGCTTCGCAAGCATGAAAAGCGAGATGCCCAGGATCGCGCAGTTGACGGTAATGAGGGGAAGGAATATCCCGAGGGCGTTGTACAGCCTGGGGGAGTACCGGTCGATGATCATTTCGAGGAGCTGTGTGAACGCCGCGATCACGATGATGAAGGTGATCAGCCGCAGATAATCGAGACCCAGGGGAAGAAGCATGTACCGGTAAATCAAGTAATTGATCGCCGCGGTGGAGGCGGTCACGAACATCACCGCGATGCCGAGACCGATCGATGTGTCCACTTTTTTCGAGACGCCCAGACAGGAGCACATTCCGAGAAACCGGGTCAGGAGGATATTGTCGGTGAAAGAGGCGGATACGAAGATCAGCAGAAGACCCGTAAGAATAGACGTGTGTCCGGTTTCCATATGTCACCGATTCCCTTTCGATCCGGACATCATGCGCAGCCTTGCGAGCCAGCTCAGGAGACCGAGCATGAAGAAAGCTCCGGGTGCCATCACCATGATTGTCCACTGATGCCACCATTTTTCCAGTGCGGGAAGTCTGTAGCCGAGGAGGGTGCCGAATCCGAGCGGTTCCCGTATCAGCGCGATGATCACGAGCACCGCCGAATATCCCAGACCCATGGCGATTCCGTCCACAAACGAGGAGAATGGCCTGTTGTGCATCGCGAAAGCCTCGGCGCGGCCCATGATGATGCAGTTGGTGATGATGAGTCCCACGTACGGTCCGATGAACCGGTGGATGTCGGGAGCGTTCGCCTTGATGAAAATGTCGACCATCATGACGAAGGTCGCGATCACGAGTACCTGCACGATCATCCGTATGCGCGCCGGGATGAAATCACGGAGAAGAGAGATGGTGAGGCTCGACATCGCGGTCGTGAAGACGAGTCCCAGACACATGAAAAGGGTGTTGGCGAGCAGGTTGGTGACCGCCAGTGTCGAACAGATCCCCAGAACCTGGACGAATATCGGATTGTTCTTCCAGATGCCGTTGGAAACGAGTGTCTTTATCGGTGCAGCCATCGGTCACTCTCCCGCAGCGGTTGTATTATCGTATATCTTCCTGAAAGCCTCCAGCTCCTCGTTGAGGATCTTTTCCAGAGCCAGGGAGGTTTGCGTCGCACCGGTCACCGCATCTATCCTCGGCGTACCGTCGCCCGCGGACGGATCGCCGAAGACGATCCGTCGCTCTTCCGGTGCGTTCCAGTCGACCGGATACCCCCTGAACTGCCGTTTGAAGGCCGGTTCATCGATGCGGGCTCCGAGGCCCGGGGTCTCCTTCTGATCGATGATCTCGAGCGCCTGCAC
>CAZGVZ010000439.1:0-4231 GCA_964529145.1 uncultured Fibrobacteraceae bacterium
ATAGGGATCACATTGTCCTCTCTTACCGAGGCATGTAATGGCCCCGTCTCTAAGTGCAATCGTCAATATGGGAACCATCCGTAACCTGGCGGCATAATCCATCCCTCTGCCCAAGAATCCACGCGCTCATCCCAGCCGACCCGAAGAACCCGCGTATCGACGCAAACCGCCCCGCGTTCATGACGGTCCTGACGGACCTCTGATTTTTCCTTCATTCTTCCGTGCTGCAAACATGCCGGCTTTGCGGACTCGTTTCAACGACGATGGCCCCGCCCTGATCATCGACGACCTCTTGTGTGCCCTGGACCTTTGATACCTTTGATCCGGGACACTTGTTTAAATGTGATTTTGAAGGGGATACAGTTTGCAGGCGACGGTACTTGGGTGGTATTTTTCAGACAATAGCATTTCGTGCGAAGCCGTAGTTCCCATATCAGGTACTACGAATCAGGAAACGACCTTTACAATGCAATCCGCTGAAATCTTGAACAGTACACGCAAACCACCCTGGCTCAAACGCCCGATCGCATTTCAGGGAAAGCAGGAAACGGTGCGCCGCCGCCTTGCGGAATCCGGACTGCACACGGTCTGCCACGAGGCCCGTTGCCCGAATCGAAGCGAGTGCTTTGCCCGGGGGACCATGACGTTCCTTGTCATGGGGCCGGTATGCACACGAGCCTGCAGGTTTTGCAGCGTCTCCCAGGGCTCCGCTTATCCTTTGGATTATAACGAGATCGGACGTGTTGTCGAAACCGTGCGAAAGATGAACCTTCACCATGTGGTGGTTACCTCCGTTACTCGCGACGATCTGCCGGACGGAGGAGCCGGTTTTTTCGCGGATCTCGTGACCTCCTTCAGACATGCCCTGCCCGAAGTGGTCGTGGAGCTTTTGATACCTGATTTAAAGGGTGAAATACGCTCGCTCTCAAAAGTGTTCGGCAGCCGGCCGGACATTCTGAATCATAATGTAGAGACCGTGCCGTCACTTTATCCTTCTATCAGGCCCCAGGCTGACTACGACCGTTCCCTCGCCGTTCTTTCCTCTGCGGTGAAAACAGGGCTTGTGGCGAAATCGGGGATCATGGTTGGTCTCGGCGAAACACCGGAGGAGGTGGATGCTGTACTCGACGATCTCAGAAAGGCAGGTTGCTCGATCGTCACCATAGGGCAGTACCTGCAGCCGACGCCTCAGCAAATCGAAGTCAAACAATATGTCTCCCCCCAAATGTTCGGTGAGTATGAAAGGTATGGACGCGAAAAGGGTATCAAGTGTGTGATCGCAGGACCGTTCGTGAGAAGTTCCTATAAGGCTGCAGATATCATGAGTCGTCTGGCGCAATGAGACAGGGACCTGGCATTGTTGGTTTCCAGGGAAACTCAGGTACTATATTTAGGGCACCTGTAGCCGTTCACTTTAGTCGTGAAGCCGTGCGAAAAGTACCAGTTCAAATGGAATCACGAGGGGGTGTGTAGTTTCCGGAGTTGGGGCTGTTCAATGGTGCTCACCGATGGTATAATAAGGACATTTCCATTTCGTGAGCAGATTGTACGTAACTGTTTCAGTCAAAAAAAGGAGAGTGTGGGTATGGAAATTCGGATAACCTCGCGCCATAATAAAGCATCCCAGACGCTTCAGGACACCATAACCGCCGAACTCCAGAAAGTAGGCAGGTTTTTTGACAAGATCTCCTCATGTCATGTCATACTCGACAGCGAGCATGTTGAAAAGGTAGCGGAAATCACGATGAGTACCCTGGGCCATAACGTCGTAGCAACGGCAAAAGCGGAAAATATCGGAAAAGCTTTTGACGATGCCCTGGCCAAGGTGGAGCGACAATTGAAAAAATTGAATGAAAAAATCAAAAATCATAAACCGGCATAGTCGGTCCGCCTCGTATACCTGCCGTGTTCGTCTTCTGAAAATCCATTCAGGGGGGAAGATTACCGGATCTCACCCCCGAAAGGGCTGAACCGTGAAAAAAACAGATATGGATTTGGTCGTCGGGGCATCCATACTGTTTGCCGCGATTATCCTCGTTACGGGCGTTTTATGGCTTAAGGAGGTCTCGATCTCCCGGAAGCTGGTGGATTATGCCGTGCTCTTTCCGAATGTAGGCACACTGCAGATCGGAGACCCGGTGATGGTGAATGGTGTATCCAAAGGCGCGGTGAAGCGGATTTACCTGCACGACGACGGAGTGGCGGTAATCGTTGAAATCGACAGAGAGGTCCGCCTGACCGACTCATGCAGAATCGCGATACAGAACATCGGATTGATGGGGGAACGGGGAATCGGACTGCAATACTCGGGCGAAGGATCCGCAGTTTCTTCGCTGGGGAAGGGCGACACCGTCTTTTTAAGGGGCAGCTTCGATACCGGGATCGGCGAAGCCATGGGAATGCTCGGGGACGTACTCGGTCAGGTTCAGGAGCTTGCCGGAAATGTAGCTTCGATTGTCGGACAGACTGTGGGAGACTCTTCGTTTCTGACGCTTTTCAAATCAATCGTCGTACGGCTCGATTCGATCACACTCGCCGTACAGGATCTTTTCGGAGAAAACCGTACATCGATCGATCGCAGTATCGCCAATCTTGCGACACTGTCCGAAGAACTTAAAAAACTCATGGAGCGCAACAGTCCATCTATCGATTCGATCGTCGCGAATACCGAAGAGCTCACTTCTCGCGCGGTTGGAATCATGGATAATATCGATACTTTGACCGGGTCCGTACACACGATTCTCGATCAGATACAAGACGAAGAGAGTACTATCGGAATGATGATCAAGGACAAGACGCTGTACCGGGATTTACAGCAGACCGTTGCGGATCTTGACTCCCTAGTAAGGAACGTTCAGCAGGATGCCCTTAAATTGAGGATCAAAATCGGATTCGGAAAAAAGAAAAAATAGCCTATGGTTGAACGAGAGGTGGTAGTAAGTAATAAACTGGGTATTCATGCACGTCCTTCATCCATGATCGTCCAGACCGCGATGAAGTACAAATCGGCGATTCAGATCGTTAAAAGCGGTGCGGTCGCCGATGCAAAGAGCATCATGAGCGTGATGATGCTTGCCGCCAATTTCGGATCGATGGTATCGATCCGTGCACAGGGAGATGACGAAGCAGAGGCGGTCGAAGCCATTGCAGGGTTGTTTTCAAGCAAGTTCAACGAGGAGAACGGGGCGGTTTTTTGACAGGCGTTCGATCCGTCGCTCCGACCTGTGGTCGAACCGTTTTACACGAGATTAATCCGTGATTCCTTAACAGGTTCTCGCGCGTTGCGGGAACATTCGATTCGGTAGGACTGCATGCATGGCTGAATCGAATGCCTGCTTCAAATGAGTGCGTTTGCGGACCATGCAATCCGGTTCCTTCCCGGCGTGTGACTCCGGATGAGGATTAAAAGCGGATCTCCCGTAACGGTCGAGGATTTCCGGTCTGGTGCTGTCCCGGCCCGCGTCCTGTCATCCGATCCGGTTTGGGTTCGCGTAAGGTACAATTCCTGGCGTGAAGCTTCGAAGCATGACACGTGTCCGGGGCGGATACAGAGGGAAACACAGTATCAGTTCGGGGCTCTTTCTAAAAGAGAGGAAGTAATGGGCAGTATCAACGTCGGACTCATAGGAGCGGGAACCGTCGGCGGCGGAGTGGTGAAAATCATGAATGCCCGTCGATCATATTTTCAGCAGATTGGGCTGCAACTTCGCCTGGCCCGGATCGCGGACAAAGCCACAGGGCGATTCGCGTCTCTTCCGGCAGGTGACGCACTCTTTTCCGACAACACCGACGAGGTGATTCGTGACGAATCGATCCGGATCGTCGTGGAGCTGATTGGAGGGACCACGTTCGCGAAAAAAGTGGTCCTCGATGCCCTCTCACGGGGAAAGCATGTCGTGACAGCCAACAAGGCGCTTATTGCCGAGTGCGGTCCGGAGCTCTTCGACTGCGCCGAGCGAAACGGGGTTTCACTCGGCTTCGAAGCATCGGTGGGGGGTGGAATGCCGGTGATAAAGACTATTCGTGAAGCCCTGGTCGGAAACGAGATCACCTCGGTAAAGACCATCATCAACGGAACCTGTAATTATATTTTGTCGAGAATGGACGCCGAAGGTCTTCCCTTTCATGATGTCCTTGCCGAGGCGCAAAAAAAAGGGTACGCGGAATCCGATCCGACGCTCGATGTCGGCGGGGGCGACAGCGGGCACAAAGTGGCCATCCTAGCTTCGCT
>CAZGVZ010000440.1:0-4211 GCA_964529145.1 uncultured Fibrobacteraceae bacterium
AACCCTTCCCTGCCGATTACCACCTATAACGACATCACGTACGCAACCAGATCGTCCATCTGCTGTGCCGTTAGTTTCTCGCCGGCGTTACTGTGCCCGGGGTATTCGATAATTTCCCGTACGTTCCGGTACGAGCCCAGGTGTCCGTACGGACCGGTGCGCCACATCTCGTTAATGGGCGGTGTGACCCAGCCTCTGTTCGAGTCGTACGGATCGGGTATCGTGGTGTTCCACGCCTTGTTGTCGGTGAATTTGGGGGCAGGATGACACTTCGAACAATCGACCTTGCAGGTATCATAAAATATCGCCTTGCCCCGCATAGCGGTCTCGGAGAGGCGTCCCTTCACCCGATGGGGACTGGGTATCGGTTTGAGGTACATGAAAAACGTGTCCATCGGAATCGCGAGCTCCTGCGTGGCGGTTCGGAACAGCTTCAGCTCGATTCCCGCCCTGATACCGTTGTAGGCATGCATGTTCTTACCAGACCAGCATATCGGCGGATTCCACCACGCGGACAGCATGTTACGGGTATTTTTCAGCTCGTCTATGCTTCCGAGAATCCAGTTGAGAGCGTCGGGACGGGTCATCGGATGGCAGGAATGGCATGACTGCCACTTCTGGAAACAGAGCGACGCATCGTAGAAGTTGCTCTCTCCATTGCGCTCCGCATTCCACGCCTGAGGCGTTCCAACAGGGAGAAACTCGCTCGGGCGGCTGGTATTCAGCGAGATCGGGATTTTTTCCATCTTCGCTTCCCGGTCGTCAAAATAACCCGTTGTATATGCGGTGTCCCCCACGATAGCCACTGCCCGTGGGCCCTTGGTAAGCACCGGAACGCGCCTGCGGCATTCCAGCAGCGCCGTGAAGTTCATTTTCATGTCCGTCCACGGCTCCGTGTTTTCCAGAACCGTTTTCAACATGGCAGGAACATGGATGATCGACAGCTCGTTGCTCCCGGCGTGCGCGATCACCATGAACTGCCTGGCAGTGTCCGAAGTCTTTACGCATCTTACTCCCCACGGATTGCCGGTCCCCATATCATTCAGGTCGAGACAGACATCATTGACTAACTTCTTCCGCGCCATATCGATTACCGCGAGATTGTTGGTGTGCATCCATCCCTCTTCTACTGTCGTGCCCACCATGTTGAACTTACCGATCAGGTGCGTAGCGAACGCGTATTTGCCGTCGGCGGAGATCGCGACGCCAAGCGCCGATTTGCTTCCCACTGGCAGTCGTATTTCGGTAGTCATTTTATCTGTTGTCACATCCACAAGGGATATCTTACACGAAGCGAAGACCGTATCGGTCGAAAGATCGTCTGGAAGCAGATTGCCCACCACGAGAATCGTGCCGTCAGGTGTGATGTCCATTGCGTACGGCTCCCGCCCGACCATGATGCTGCCGACCGCTCCGGTGGCCAGGTCGATCTTCGAAACGCTGTTGCTGAATGTGTTGCAGACGTAGAGTTTAGCGCCGTCGGGCGTCAGCACCGGACTGCGCGGATAGTGGCCAACCCCGAACCTCCGCACTGCCACGCCGCTCGCCGCCTCCACCTCGCATACCATGCCGCCCGGCCAGATCTCCGATCCGCAGGTCGCGTAGAGCTTCGCCCCGTCCGCTGATACCGCGCACCCGGTCACCTCGTTGGGCAGCAGGATCTTGCGGCTGTAATCCCCGGTCGCAAGATCGTACACCGTGATACGCTTCGCCGTCTGCTCGCAGATGTATATTTTTTTCCCGTCGGCCGACGGGACCAGCGCGATCACTGAACGCCACTTGGGTTTTCTATGGGTGGGCAAGTCCCTGTTGAGCGCGAGCATTTCGAACAGCGCGCCTGGCGGCATAACCGTTTCGATCGGATCATTCTGCGCAATGGTCAAGGCGGTAAACGCGATCATCATCGCCATGGTCGCCATCATGTAGTTTCCAGCTTTACGGTTCACGGTAACCTCCAGATAATGAAGATACTTGGAACGATCAAGCTTTATTCGATGATGCCGAGAGCTACGCCGTAATGAAAATGGTTCATGTGCGAAAGGTTAATGCCCCTTACCGTACGGGACTGCAGCCTTGCCGCGTGTCCCGGGACGAGATATCCGATTATATTAAGGAACCGCAAAATCGTTCACACGAAAAAGCTGTTTCACAGTTTCGCGTATTGAACATATTTTTCCGGAAAAATTTCGGGTTGCGGCAATGCATTTACATATTAATGTAAATAAAAACAATCCGCAACGCACGATTTTTTTCTTCATATTTTTCGTACACGAGGTTGCGGCATTATCTAACCGCGTTTTAAACTGCATTGCCGCTACCGCACCGGTCGGGACGGCGATATTCCTTGATCTTTTTCCTGAACCGGCTTCGCCGAGAGGCCAGAGACCGGAAGTCAGAGGCCGGATGAAAGGCAATTTAGTACATTAATCGGACACTTCCTCCATGCGATCTGCTTCGCGGACAGCGATATAACGGGCCCGGAGTCGTTCAGGCGTATCACCATTTAGATATGCCCCTAGCACCTCCGAACCCGTTCCGCTCACTGCCGCTATGTATCTCATCGTAAATCAATCGTCCGAATATGGCAGTAATCATCTTTTCATCGGTGCGTATAACTAGAATTTCAGTGGATCAAGATGAACATGCTGAATGAGCTCCTAAATACCGGTACTCCTTTGGCCGCTACGGATTTGAAGCGGTCTTGAAAAAGATATCCACGACGTTTATATTGTCTGTATGGGTACTGACTTGATAAAATAAAGGAGCATTCGCAATGCCTGAAACGCGATTGCGCGGACTCAATTTCGGAGGATGGCTCAGTCAGATCGACGCGATCATTGAAAAGGATCGCGTGGGGTTTCCCGGTGTCGATGGGCATATGGAACAGTTTATCGGTAAGGAGGACTTCGAACTCCAGCGGACGTGGGGATTCAACCATGTCCGGCTTCCGCTTGACGCCTACTGCTTTTTCGATGAGGACGGCGCCCCCCTCGAAGCGAGGATGCGGTATATCGACCGGGCGGTACAGTGGGCTCAGGAAGCCGGGCTCACCCTCATTCTCGACCTGCACGAGTGCCCGGGACACGATTTTGCCGAGGCGGTCGACATCCCGGTGCAGAAGCTTTTCGTCGACGAGCAGCCGCTTCGTCTGACGGAAAAGATTTGGGCGCACCTGGCCGAGCGCTACGGGGAATTTCCCCACCTCTGCTTCGAACCGCTCAACGAGCCGGTCGCACCGGACGCTGCAACGTGGAACAGGATCAAGGGACGCATCTGCGCCGCAATCCGCAGTCATGCGCCGCGGCGCACGATCGTCGTGGGATCGAACATGTGGAACTGGGCCTCGACGTACCGCGGGATGACACCTCTCGGGATGGATAACGTGATCTACTGCTTCCATTTCTACGAGCCGCTCCTCTTCACTCATCAGAAAGCGCCCTGGATACGGGAGCCGGAAATACGGGGGACCTACACCTATCCGGATGATTACGGAAAAGGATTCACCAGAAAGTACGGCTTTGTCCACAGTGCAGGCCGATGGGACCGGAACCGCTTCGCTGAGGAGATCGCCCCGGTAGTCGAGTTCGGCCGCGCGAACGGAGCTTCGGTAATCTGCGACGAATTCGGGGTGTACGCGCCGGTGCCGATGGAACTGCAGCTCAGGTGGTATGACGATCTCCTGTCGGTGCTCAGGGAAATGAGTATCGGATTCTCCTGCTGGAATTATAAAAATCTTGATTTTGGAATAACCTCGAAAGGCGAGAGGCTGCACGAAAAACTTCCAAACTACGATAACCCCGAACGGGTGAATCGAACGGTTTTGGAATTGCTGCAGAAACAGTAGCATCCAGGAGAAGTGGTGGCATGAAGTAACGGTCTTATAATTGCCGGGGAGAATTCAATGCCGGTGGGAATAGCATTTTCACACCCCATTCGCCTTGCTTCGAATCCGCTCAATACAAGTCGGCACCCTCCCCGCAGACGGGGGAAGTCCGGAACAGGGGTGAAACGAACCAACCGCCAAGTCCATGAGCCATGACATGATGGATCTCAATGGCGTCTTTTACGAAGACTGTCGTGAAAATAGACCATAAAGGATATGCAAATAAAACAACCCCGTCCCTGAATCATTTACATTGGCAGAAAAACTCTCGATAAAAATTGGTGGAGAAGATACGATAATGTAATATTTGACACCGTCCCTGAGTTCT
>CAZGVZ010000441.1:0-4211 GCA_964529145.1 uncultured Fibrobacteraceae bacterium
GGATTTGTGCGTTCAAAGCGGTTCATGGGCCTAGACCCGCTATTGATCGCAACGGGTAAATGTCCCGGCCGGTGAAAGGAAGGGTTTTTTCAGTTTGATGCCGAACATTCCGGAGGATTGTATTCCGGCCGGCCATACCTCAATGAAATAATAGCGGTCTATTTCCATGATATTCATTACGCATTTTTCGCGGTCTTCCTCTGTAATATATCGATGTTTGATCAGAACGCGGGTCATTCGTGCTTTGAGTCTTTCATTTTCAGCGGTGTACGGAACCGTGGCCCTGTTTTCGATATGCAGTACGCGTCCCGGTACCGCACATGAAAAGAAGGCAATCACTGCAACGTACTGTAGTAATCCTGTCTTTTTGAGGTATGCGGTCACTTTACCGATCGCCGCTCCGCAGTGGTTCCCAACCTTGCGGATAACCGAACAGATCACGTGCCACCATCATGTATACTACCACTCTCTTCTGGTCGAGATACGCTCCGCGAGTCCGAAGCATCTTCTGTCTGACCATCGGCCCCCCCCCCCAACTCGTGACTATGTCCACCGGAACACGGCATTTGTAAGCCATACAGGACCCTATGCCGGCGCTTTTACAATCAACGAATTCGAAAACCCCGGTAAAGCTGTCTCCGATCAGCAAGACGGGAGCCGCGTAATGATTTCCCCAATACGGATCACCTGAAGGCTCGAATACCCTGCGAACCCGCAGCTGCTGTGGTTTATACGAGGCCTGCCGGTCCTGGGGCAGCCTCTCCGAAAGGTCCCCCGTCCTGATGATAATCGTATCCCTTGCATTGTAGGACACCGTATCACGATATGCCTGATACCACGGGTAGGCCCTGATGCGGTCGGATATCATCTCCCCCGCGATCTCCACTCCCCTTCCGCTCCAGTGAGTGTCGTAGCGTTGATATACGAAATCCCCTGCCGCGGAATCCTCCTTTTTGGCATCGAGAAAAGCCGGCAGGAGATCCACTACCTCCACCCCTGCCTGCTGGAGATCGGCCAGAATTTTTCTTCCGTACGGATTGACTACCGGGATTTCCGGGAGAGGAATCGAATCGCTCATATTGTCGTAATAGATCTCTTCCTTATTTGGTACCGCCACGAACAGCATATCGATTCCCAGGTCGACCAGATAGTTTCTGAACATGACAATGTGCGGCAGGGGATTGGTCGTTTCCATTTGGAGGCTCACATCGCCGCCCAGCATATAATCGATGGATTTCCTGAAAAAAAGCCAGCCGTCCTTCCCCTCGAGCCCCATCTGCTCTCCCGGGAAACCGTGTATCCACCGCCGCACTCCGTCAAAGAAGGGGAGGTTGGCTTCTTCCCAGATACGGTAGCTTCCGAAACGCGAAATCTCGTTTGAAAACGTGAGGTTATTGTTCCTAAAATTGTCCGAAAGGACCATGTCTATCACCTTTGGCGGCATTGCCGTCCCCGGAGCTTTTCTCTTCACTCTTCGCTCAGCAGCCCCAGTCTCCGCATCGACTATGAAAACGTTGTACACCGCGTCCTTTGGGGAAAAGGGTTTTCCCTCGATCACCGCGAGCGGCCTGGTCACCTTCACGCCCCTGAGCTGCCGGACTATTTTTTTCCCGGTCCGCGCATCCGGCCATTTTCCGTCTGTCGCCGGATCAAGGATATCGGTGTTTCTCGTGGGGTACCAGTATGAGGCGAGGTCCGTCACCCAATCGAGGGTCTGCTGTTCGGAGAGCACGTCGGCCGCATAGTCGTTCATGGCCCAGGAAACAATCTTGGCGAGGGAATCGGGGTTTACCGACCTTGTGTTCAGTTTACCGTATATCTCATGAAAACCGTCCTCGTCGGCATCCGGAATGTCCTTCAGAAACGTGACCCAGGGAGGGAATTCCACTTTTACCCAGAGCTCCACGCCCCCTTCGCCATGATGAATATGAAGGGTCGTCAATTCCTGGTACGGTTGAAAAACTTCGGGGTCTTCCCATTTGTATCCATTGATCCGGCCGGCGATCCGCTGAAGTCCTTCATCTTTCACGACCTCCCATGACCTTTTGATGAAGGGTTTCCAGGCGAAAGGCCGGTCCTTTTCCGGTTCGCTCACAGGAGTCGCATTCAGGTCCCCCACCGGATATTCCAGCGCTCCGCCGAATGTCAGGTCTTTCACGGTACGCGGCAGAGGAACTCTCGAAGGCTTTTTCTGCGGACGATCGAAGAGAAGTGGATTGCGGTCATACGCCGCGAAATCGAGGTTCGCGGCCGTAGGACATGTTATCTTACGTATAACAACCCTGGATTTGCTCCGGTCGGACAGTGGCACCATTTCCTCATAAGGACTGCCCTCTGCCGTTATCGCGGACAGGAACGCCAGAATGACGATTGGTACCGTTCCGCACTTCCAGCCGCGTTTCACCGATTCTCCGAAGCCAATGACACCTTTTTCCACCCGTATGCTCCGTAACGCAGATCGCGTTCGACGAACTCCCATATGACTATCCGTTTTCCTTTCAACATGCCGGGCTTGCGCGCAAGCTTTTCACGTACGAGCGTCGATGCACCGCCGTCGCTGATGATCGATGCGAGAGGTTCCGAAAGTTCGCGGGCGAGATGCGCGATCCATCCCGCGGCGCGCGGGTCGTCCGTCTGGTAAATGCGTGAGAAACTGTCGCCGAGAACCATTATCCTGGAGCCGGAGAAGTCATCTCTGTACGGCACCCTTTCACCATAATCGCCCATTTCGCCGGCCGCTTTCCTCAGAACAGGGTAACACTTCGTCACCTCGGGCGGAAAACCGAGCCGCAATCCCCTGATCGCCACATCCGGTAGACCGGTCATCGTCCCCACGTCACCGACACGGTTCACGAACACCGAATCGATGGCGTACTCGACGATCGTATGAGGGTCATTATACCATGGGCGCTTCCGGATTTCATCGGCTACGGTGCGTGCGGCGCATCGTAGCCCGCGGCTTCGCCAGTGGCTGTCACGGGAAAGGTACACTGAATCTCCGGCGGCCGGATCGTTCGCACGTTCCCTGATCAGAGGCCCGAAAAGGTCCACCTTCATGACTCCCGCTTCCCCGATCTTTTTCAGAACGTCAGCGGAATGCCCGCGAAAATTTGTGTTGGGGGGAGAATGCGACTTGGAAAGAAGGTCGGGATACACGCTCCCTTTTCCCGGGACGATCACCACCATGAGCTCGATACCGCGTGCCTCCAGCTGCTTCTTGAAATCGACAATGACCGCAACCGGGTCGTCATGCAGGGGATTGTCGTTGTAGTCAACGGATCTGGACCGGGGGTCGGAAATGGATGGACGGTAGAGATATTCGATTCCGGGTCTGTAAAAAAGCCATCCGTTCTTTCCGGTGAGCGCCTTGGTGCCCGGATCACCCAACAGCGCATACCTGACGAGCTGAACCACCGGGCGCACTTTCAATTCGAAAAATGACCGATTCTCGAGCTCTTTTTCATAACCCCTCAGATACCGTTTGCTGAAAAAAGTGTTAGTAAAAAAGGCCCCAATCACGATTCCAATTCCCGGGCTTCCAGAAGCACCAAGCTCGGCTTCAATAGTTTCCAAAAATGAAAGCATCTGTCCGACAGCCCTTCGGACCGCAGTTCCGTCCCCTTTGTCGACACTTTCGCCGCACTTCTCCAGAACTCGCAGGACGCTGTCTAAGAGCGCGATTTCGCTTGCGGTCGAATCGGCGACATAGCGGTTCTTTTCGATAATTTTGGCGCGGAGTCCTACCAAGCCCGCGTGAACATCCTCCACCAGGATATATAGCTTCTCCCGGGCTGCGGAAACGTTTTCAGGGACCATCTCCGTCGAGCCTGCAGGGAGCACCATGTCGGGCGACCGGCCATTCCGTCCATCAGGAAAAGCCCTGGCCGCCAGCCGTTCGCCTGACTTGAGCGAATCGGCGATCTTCCGCAAGTCCGAGGCGATCGCCCGATTTCTGGAGACAGGAGTGACGAAGGTATCGGCGAGTATGTCCGCAGCCTGGACCCGTTCTTTGCGGGCGAGTTCTACGATGACCTGAGTAACGGGAACGGAGAGAATGATCCCGCAGAACACCATCGAAAAAATTACCGTCCCTCTGTCGTGCATCACCTCTCCTAGAACTGGAAATAGAGAAACGGATTGAACGCCTGTGTGAACATGGAAGCGATCGCGAGAATAAAAAGCGTAGCCAGGGCCCCATATCTGACCGCCGA
>CAZGVZ010000442.1:0-4209 GCA_964529145.1 uncultured Fibrobacteraceae bacterium
GCCGATCCCGATCATGTGTATTTTCATCGTCCTGTTGCGATACATGCGATTTTCCGTGCTCTTTCTCCGGTACGACCGGAGCGCCGCGTGAAGGGTTCGGTTCCGGCCATCCTGCCGTACCTGGTTTGACTCGAAATGTTCAGGACTATCCCCATGCTGCACATGGTAAATATGAGGCTCATTCCCCCGTAGCTTATGAAAGGCAACGGAATGCCGGTCGTGGGGAGCAGCCCGGCAGCAACCGCCGCGTGCAGCAGCGCATAGACAGCCACGGCGAAGGTGAACCCGAAAGCCGTGAGCTGTCCCGTCTTATCGGGTGCTTCCGCAGCTATTTTCATTCCGCGATAGACGATGAACACGAAGACCGAAGCTACCGCCATCAGCCCCAGAAATCCGATTTCCTCACCCAGGATGGAGATGACGAAATCGGTATGCGGTTCGGGAAGGTAGAAGAATTTCTGCTCTCCCCTGCCGATGCCGACTCCGAACATGCCGCCGTTGCCCAGACCTATGAGAGACTGATACGCCTGATACCCAATCGTCTGCGGGTTGTCTCCCCGGTTCAAATACTCCAGAAGGCGTATTCTGCTGTGCGGCATGCGGATCGCGACCAGGAGAGCAGCAGGCAGCACCGCGGCGGTGCAGGCGAACATATGCAGACCTCTCGCCCCGCCCAGAAACAGCATGGTAACAGCGATCAGGCCGATTATCGAGGAGGTCGAAAAATTGGGTTCGAGCAGGATCAGCACGCATACCGGCAGTATCATCCCGATCTGCCGGAGAAAGGTCTTGAAATCCTTGATGTCATTGCCGGCCTGCTCCGTGTGCCGGGCTACGAAGAGGATCAGCGCTATCCTGGCGAAATCGGAAACCTGAAATTTGAACGAGCCCAGCGCGATCCACCTCTTGGCTCCATTGACCGCGAAGCTGTCCGGAAGCGCGAGCACGGCGACGAGCAGTATCACTGCGGCAAGATATCCGAGATTGCTCAACCTTCCCCAGAAATGATAATCCACGTTAATGAACACCATGAATCCCGCAAGAGCCAACAGGGCGCGAACGGTTTGACGGGCCACAAAAAAACCCGGTCCCCCGAAGCGCTGTTCCGCAAGCGCGAACGAGGAACTGTAGACCAGGACGATACCGAATCCGAGCATGAGCAGCAGCGCTACAAAGAGCCCCAGATCCATTTTGGCCATTCCCTTATGCACCTGCCGCCTCCTTGCCGGCACTCCGGCGTACGATGTCCCGAAAGCGCCAGCCACGCTCTTCGTAATCCCTGAACATGTCGAAACTGGAGCATCCCGGTGAGAAAAGCACCGAATCTCCGGGCAGCGCCGCCGCACCCGCTGCTCCGACCGCCTCCTCGAGAGTAGATACACGCCGCACCGGAGCCAGTCCGCGCCACTCCCGTTCGATCCTCGCGGCAGCTTCACCGATAAGAACAATCCCTTTCACGCGGCCGGGTATGGCGCCGTTGACCACGGAAAAATCGCACCCCTTGTCCTTCCCCCCCGCGATCAGGTGAACTCCGCCTCGGAAAGCCCGGATCGCGCAATCGACCGATTCCGCGGTGGTCGATTTGGAGTCGTTGTACCACCGCACTCCGCCCGTCTCGGCGACGAACTCGAGACGGTGGGGCAGTCCGGGAAAGGAGCGGATTCCCCTGAAGATCGCTTCGTCTCCGGCTCCGGCTATTTTCGCGAGGGCCGCCGCGACAAGCGCATTCTCCCTGTTATGCGTCCCGATGAGCCGCATTTCCGCCAGATCGCCCATGTTCCCCTGCATACCGCCGAAACGGTACATGAGAGAGGTTCCCGAGCACCAGAAAGAGTCGTATCCCGCCATGTCCGCGCCGAAATACACGATTCCGGTCCTGCCCGCGCGAGCCCGGCCCCAGGCCGCCAGACGCCTGTCGTTCGCGTTTAGCACCAGCCGGTCGTCAGGGGTCATGTTCCGCGCGATCTCCATTTTTGCGGCATAATAGGACTCCTCCGATGGATACCTGTCGAGATGGTTTTTCATCAGGTTTATTACAGCCGCGGCAAAAGGCCGGAAGCGGTTCACGTTCTCCAGCTGAAAACTCGACACTTCAGCCACCACATACCCCCGGTCAGAGATCCCGGGAGCGGCTCCGGTAACCGGCGTTCCGATATTGCCTGCCACCACATGTTCGATCCCCGCTTGCGCGAGTGCGGCCCCGGTCAACGATACCGTCGTGCTTTTTCCGGTAGAGCCGGTCACCGCGAGAAACCGCGCCGAACAGGCCCTGAAACCCAGTTCCATTTCCGACCAGACCGGAATGCCCCGCTGCTTCGCCGTGAGCAGAACCGGGATATCCGAAGGGATTCCGGGAGAGAGCACGATCAGGTCCGAATCCAGCACCGCTCCGGTGTGTCCGCCCGCTTCCGATGCGACGCCGGCCAGACCGTCGCCGGAGAGCACCTTGTCGAGACGCTCCCTGGAGCAGGTATCGCTCAAGAACACCGCGATACCGCGTTCCGTGAAAAAGCGGGCGGCCGCGATTCCGCTCCGCGCGGCGCCAAGAACTGTCACCTTCGCGGGAAAAACGGTTTTCATGTCGAATTCATGGATCATCTTCCGTCCGGCTCCGCGAAATCGTCGAAAATCGTTTCCAGATGCACTCCCCTCGAACCCTTGAGCAGCACGGTATCGCCAGGCTGTACCGCAGCGCGCACCAGCGGCAGTGCCGACTCCGCCGACTCGCTGCCCCTCATCGCCGAGGAGCGCATGCCCGCTTCTCTCGCACCTTCGAGCACCTGTTCGGCATAGGCGCCGACCGCGACGAGACGATTGACGCCCGATCGGACGATCCTGGAGCCGAGATCCCGGTGCAGCCGCTTGCTGAAGGGCCCGAGTTCCAGCATGTCGCCTACGACCGCGACCCTGCGTTTCTCGCCCGCCACATCGCCGAGAAACTCCAGGGCGCTTCGCATCGACGACGGATTCGCGTTGTAACAATCCACGATGAAATCGATTCCGTTCCTCGGTTCGATCGTTCCCCTCATGGAAACTGGCTTGACGGAGCGGAGCGCCTCCGCGATCATACCGTCGGGAATTCCGCAACGCCGGCCGAGAAAAATGGCTGGAAGGGCGCTGTAGATGAAATGCCTGCCCGGCGTTCGCATCGTGAAACGGCAGCCGTCGACGGAGAAGGAGATACCCCGGTCACGGTCGACCGCCACACCTTCGGGCCTGATATGGCAGCGCGGCGAGTACCCGAAGAAAAAAGCGTTGACCCGGCGGCGCCTCGCCTCCCTGACAAGCCGGAGGTCGTCACCGTTGAGCAGCAGGAAACCTTTGTCTCGGTTCAAGCCCTCGGTTATTTCGAACTTCGCCTCCGTCGTTCTGGACAGAGAACCGAACAGCCCGACGTGCGCATAACCGATGTTGGTGATGACCCCTATATCCGGTTCCGCGATCCTGGAGAGAGCTCCGATTTCACCGGGATGGTTGGCGCCCATTTCGATGACTCCGAGCCACTCCTCACCGGTAAACCTCAAGAGACTCAGCGGCACACCGATGTGATTATTCCAGTTTGTAAAGGTCTCACCCACGGGAAACCCTCCGGCAAGCACCGCGGAGATGAAACTGCGTGTGGTCGTCTTGCCGCTCGATCCGGTAACGCCGACGATGAGGATACCCAGTTCCCTCCGGTACCTGCGGCCGGCGCGCTGCACCGCAGCGAGCGGGTCCTTCACACGTATGACCCTGGACTCGTACTTCGGGCTTACCGTGAAACCCGCTCCTTTCGCCGCGATCGCGGCCAACGCTCCCGCGCGGAACGCCGCCTCGATATAGTCATGGCCGTCGTTCCGCCCGGTCTTGAGCGCGAGAAAAACGTCTCCACGCCGTACTTTACGTGAATCGTGTACGATAGGGCCGAGACGCCGTCTTCGGGCGGAGTCCGACAGATCCGACATGCCCCCGCACCACTCCTCGAAGGTGCCCAGCGTGATGGGTCTGGCCTTCCCGTGGTGGTTATGCATGGCCTGCACCCGCTCTCTTCCGGATTGTCTCATAAGCCTCAGCCACGATCTCCCTGTCGTCAAAATGGCGTTTCACCCCTCCGATGTCCTGATAATTCTCATGGCCTTTCCCGGCGATCACCAGGCAGTCGCCCGGCCTGATTTCCTCCATCGCGGAAAAAATGGCCGCCCTGCGGTCGGGAAACACACGGCAGGGAAA
>CAZGVZ010000443.1:0-1041 GCA_964529145.1 uncultured Fibrobacteraceae bacterium
CAACTTCCCCGAGATCACCGGACGGATCTGCCCCGCTCCCTGCGAAGCGTCATGCACTCTCGCTCTCAACAGCGCTCCGGTCACGATCAAGCAGATCGAGCTCGCCATCATCGAACACGGATTCGAGCAGGGATGGATGCGGCCGCGTCCTCCTGCATCCCTGACCGGCAGGAGGGTCGCGGTCGTCGGAAGCGGCCCCGCGGGTCTGTCGGCAGCGCAGCAGCTCCGCCGCGCGGGTCATGAGGTGACCGTATTCGAAAAAGCGGATAAACCAGGCGGTTTGCTGCGGTACGGTATTCCCGACTTCAAACTCGAAAAGCGGATCGTCGACCGCAGACTGGAACAGATGATCACCGAAGGGATCCGGTTCGAGACGGGCGTCGTCATCGGAGAGGACATCAGCGCCCGTTATCTGAGAAAAACCTACGATGTAATTCTCCTCGCCATGGGCGCCGAAGAGCCGCGCGATCTTCACGCGCCGGGACGAGGGCTCGAAGGGATTCACTTCGCGCTCGACTTTCTCACTCAGTCGAACCGGGTCACCGGAGGAGAGATCGGATCCCATGAGAGGACGATCTCCGCAAAGGACAAAACGGTGCTCGTCATCGGCGGAGGGGACACCGGCTCGGACTGCGTAGGCACCGCGAACCGGCAGGGGGCCAAAAAGGTGTACCAGTTCGAGATCATGCCCAAACCCAGGGAATGGAACCTTCCGCACAACCCCGACTGGCCCTACTGGCCAGCCATACTCAGGACGTCGAGTTCACACGAGGAGGGGTGCGAACGGGAATGGGGCGTGGTGACCAGGCAGTTCACAGGAAGGGGAATACATGTCGAGGAAGGGCAGTTCGCGCGTGTCGCGTGGGAGCCTCAGGAAGGCGGAAAACCGCCGCTGATGACGGAGATACCCGGAAGCGAGTTCACCCTAAGGGTGGATCTCGTGCTGCTGGCCATGGGATTCATTCACGTTAAACGTCAACGGCTGCTCGAGGATCTCGATGTCATTTTTGACAAGCATGGCAACATCGCCGTCGACAACCG
>CAZGVZ010000443.1:1051-2678 GCA_964529145.1 uncultured Fibrobacteraceae bacterium
CTTCGGAACGCGGGGTCTTCTCAGCGGGCGACGCGGCCACCGGCGCGAGCCTGGTGGTGCGGTCGATCTTCCAGGGCCGCGAAGCGGCGAAATCGATAGACGATTATCTGAAAAGCTGATCGGGCGGCATAATAATGGAATTATTAACGATCTTATATTGTCTGCACTAAAAATTATAACCTCCCGAAAAGATGACCGCTTGCTGGTTGCCGGGTCCTGGGGTATGGCGCCGCAGCCGGTAAAATCATACTGCAGGTGCACAGCACTGCAAAGAGGGGAGGCTTTCTTAAAAACAGCCGGTGATGCATGAATTCATTCCGAAAATATGAGCGGAGCTTCGCGAACGCAGATCCGGCGTCCTGAACCGCAGATGATCCGCTCACGGAAAATGGGGGGATTGTCGTCACTGGTTTCAGCTTCGTCGATTTCAGCTTCTGTCACCTTCCCTATATCGGGAAATGAGAGAATCGAGGAGCCGGGGGGAATGTCCTTTAGTTCAATGGTGCCGTCTGCATCGGTTTTCTCGGAGCGTTCCTTTCCATCGGGAAGGATGATACTGCATGTCGCATTCTCAAATGGAGCACCGTCCTCCTTCTTTACTTCAATAGTGAGCCAGTCCGCAAATTTAAGTAAACCGCTCTCTCTGTCTTTCCCTATCGCAACTCCGTCCACCACTACCATGAAGTAGTATTGCGGCGGGATGTACTGCTTTTGAACTTTTTTCTTCTCCTCATTGGTCGGGATCTGACTTGTGTCCCCGAAAAAATCGAATTCCCACTGCAGCTCGATTCTGTTTCCGGAAATTGTCGCAGGAAACGACACCACCTTGCAATCACAGCTGTCGGGGTTGTGTTCATAGACGGTCACGATCGCATCTTCGCCGTCCTGAACGCCGTCTTCGAACCGGCAGAGCATCTTTACAACCTCTTTTCGCCTTATAATAGAGCGATCCCATTGGAGCTGACGTACCCGCAGAGCGGGTCGGACCGGGATTCGGTTCGACTCGTGGGTAAGGCCGTGCTTCGGCAATTTGACTTCAAACCAGGCTTCGGAGCCGACGGCAGCGTTTTCAGGGATCAGCAGGGTGCCGGTGAATTTATTGTCGAACACCTTGCCTTTGACCGTATCGGGAGCCTTGCCTTTGGAGCTTTTTCCCTTTATTTCGATCGAAGATCCTTCCGCGATGAACACCGTACTGACTTTGAATGCTGCCTCGAACCCGGCATGCGCATACCCCGGTACCCAGCACGCCGACAGAATTGCCGATTCGAGCTTTATTTTTTCCTTTTTGTCGGTAGCAACGACAAACGATGCTTCACTCATGTGAAACAAACCTTTCTAAAAATTCTCCAGGGTATCTCTGATAACCCTTTTTCCTATGTATTTCGGCCGTTAAGCCCTCGGCGGTTATTGCGACACTCTCACCCCATAATAGTGAATGGACGACCGGTTCAGCCATGCTGCGATTCGAACAGCTTAAATCCTGCAATTATCGCATCAATCACAGGGGCTACAGTCTGAAGTGTTTTTTTCGAGTACGTCGAAGAAAAAATAAACGCTTTCCCGTTTTTGAGTATATAAAGCTGCTTTTGAAAAAGAACGATCCCCTCGGCAGGGACATAGTGAT
>CAZGVZ010000443.1:2688-4174 GCA_964529145.1 uncultured Fibrobacteraceae bacterium
CCGTCCGCCATTCGTCGTTCCTTCTCATGATCCAGCTCGAAACCTGGCATCGATTTTCTCGGACCCTCTACCTGGAGTCGGGCATACTCCTCAATGGTGATCTCTCTATTGACCGCAGGATCAATAACCAGCACCAGATTGTGCTGGACGCCGCTGTCGTAAGGGCCTTCGAACGTGAATACGGTGGTTTCTTTCCAGCCCTCGTCCGGAAACGTCAACTGAAACTGGGTGTTGTTCATCAACCGTCCTTGTCTGATTCATTCTGCTAACGGATAATTTTAATAGTACCTTCGACGAACCCGACATAGATTTGAACGCTCGTCCGCTTTCCCTCAAATCCCTCAGTGCGCCAGAGTGGCCTGCCATCCTTTACCCCGATCTCCCATACCCTTCCATCGCACCATTTCCTACAAACGAGGTCATCCTTACGGAACTTGGTAACGGGATGCTGGGGGAAAATTTTATCGTTCAGCCATCGTGTGAACCAGACCTTGTTATCGGGTTCCTTCTGCAAAGGGTAGGCGAGGTCGTAATCGCGGAGTTTCGGTTCATAGAGATCAAAGAGACTATCGATGTCGCGCCGTTCCAGAAGCGACAGAAAGGTGATCGCCCACTCCTTGAGTATCTCTGGATTCTCGATCGGCAGGGAGGTGAGGAGCCGGTCGGCGAATGAACGAGCGTCGAGACTATCGAATGTCGCTGAAAGGGAGAAGGGAATCAGGTCAGCTATGTTCACGATCGGGTTTTCCCTCAGAAGCGCCAGGGTCTGGTCGAGGGAAAATGACGCAATGACCTCTCCGAACTCCGGACCGATAAACCCCTCATCGGGATATCGCTTGACCTGCCCCTGGACATCTATTTTGTCGAGTGTGGCCGGATCGAGACCGGAGGGGACAACCTGAACCTCGACCTTGTTTGCTGTTCCGACCAGTTCTGTGTTACAGGGATATTGCATACTGCCGGTATGGGTTGCGTCGAGAACGTCGATCCCCAGGCCATTCATTGTGGTGGTGCAGATACAACTGTTTGCGGTTATTTCGATGTAGTACATCGGTGCCCCTGTCTACTGGTACGGTGTGCTATTCTATCCATTTTCCCGGAGGAATCTTTTTCATCTCAGCTATCTGATCCTCAACGGATATGCCACTGGAATCGATCTGCGATCGCCATTTTTCGGCATAGGTCCTCAAAAGCCGCTCCGCCTCGTCAGGGCGTCCGGATTCCGCCAGCACGTCACCATATTCGCATGCCGCATACCAGTTGTCTTCAAAATTGCCTGCGGTCAATTCCATGAGCTTTTTTGAAATATCGATTGCCTTTGTAAAGTAATGGGCACTTTGGTATGCGCCACAAATGCTGGAAAGGCGATCCTTTTCGTTATGACTGTATACGTCGTTATAAAGCGCGATGTGTTTTTTCAATTCTCCTTTGGATAGAGAAGGCTTCCTCAGTTTCGGCTGCATACTTTTATGGAGGGATGCCAGGC
>CAZGVZ010000444.1:0-4172 GCA_964529145.1 uncultured Fibrobacteraceae bacterium
GTAATGAGGGCATAAAAACCGCAGCGGCACGGCTCTATGCAGGTCCCATAGTGTACAGGGAGCTCAGAGCCGCCGGGAGTGAGTGTACGGGACTTCTCTACCCGCTCTGGTTCTGGATTAGATGGCTGTCATTCGGACTCGGATGGATATTCGACCTTCTGCTCGCCGCCACGCGCAATCCGGCGGTCGCGGTGATCGCATTGTCCGTATGCGTAAAAATCATCACCGCACCGCTTTACGCGATCGCGAATCGCTGGCAACGGCAGGTGAATCGCCAGTCGGCGCTTCTTCAACCCCTGCTCGACGAGATCAACAGCAGCTACAAAGGAGAGGAGCATAACCGAAGAACGCTCGCGGCCTACCGGGAACTCGGTATCCATCCACTCTATTCCCTGAAAAGTCTCGGCAGCGCAGCGATCCAGATACCCGTCTTTTTCGCAGCCTACCATACCTTGAGTGAACATATCGCACTGGAGGGGATTCCGTTCCTTTGGATCGAGAACCTGGCTGCTCAGGACCGGCTTTTCAATCTTCCTTTCTCTTTACCGTACTTCGGCGGCGATTTCAACCTCCTGCCGCTGATCATGACCGCGATCACTATCGCCTCCTCTCGGATTCATGCCGATCTCTCGATTACACCGGCGCTTTTCGAGAAGCGGCGCAGATCCCTCTATCTCATGGCCGCGTTGTTTCTGCTGCTGCTGTATCACTCTCCCGCCGGAATGGTGCTCTACTGGACAATGAACAACGCGCTCGCGTTTATTTCGACGCTGTTCGAGACGGGACGCTCGAAGCGATGTCATATCATCCCGCAAAAAAGGGGTTCGGAGCCATGAAGGCAATCATACTGGCGGCCGGTTACGGTAACAGAATGCGTCCGCTGACCGACAACCGCCACAAGACAATGCTCGAGGTGGGCGGCGCCACGATCATCGGAAGAATCATCGACGGACTCATCGTGAACGGTATCACCGATATCGTGGTAGTGACCGGGTACCGGGATGATGAACTCAGGGAGTATCTGCTGGGGGCTTACCCTGACCTGCATTGTACTTTCGTTCACAACAGGAACTACAGGGATACAAACAACATTTATTCCATGGCGCTCGCTTTCGAATCGATCACCATCGATAGCGACATCATCCTGATCGAATCGGACCTGGTGTACCGGCCCGAAGTGATAACCCGCCTGCTGCGTTCCGGCCACGGCAACGTCGCCCTGGTCGACCGGTTTCGCTCCGGGATGGACGGCACCGTCGTCACGGTGGAGGAGGGCATCATCACAAGCGTTATCCCCCCGCACCTCCAATCCGAGTCGTTCGACTTCTCCGATAAATACAAGACTCTTAACATCTACAAGTTTTCCCGTGAGTTCTGCGAGACCTCGTTCAAGAAACTCCTGGTGTACTACGCCAACGTAATCGACAGAAACTGTTATTACGAGCTGATCCTCGGAATCCTCATTTATATGCAGAAGGAAACGGTTCACGCGGAGGTCGTCGACGGGGAGCTGTGGTCGGAAGTGGACGATCCCAACGATCTGCAGGTCGCGGAGTTCGGGTTCAACGCGAATCGCATGGAGATCCTGGGGCACGCGATGGGAGGGTACTGGAACTACGACATCACCGATTTCTGTTTTATCAGGAACATGCATTTCCCCACCGCGGCGATCATCTCGGAGATGAAAAACGTACTTCCGCGGCTCATCCACAATTACGGTTCACGGCAGGAGATCCTCGACCGGAAACTGTCCTGGTTTCTTTTGTGCAATCCCGAGCGCTGCGTCGTTCTCAATGGGGCCTCGCAAATCTATCCGATGATCCGCGAACGGCTGGGCGCACTCAAATCGCTACTGCCGGACCCGACTTTCGGGGAATATCCGCGTATTTTTCAATGCGCTGCAACCTATCACGACACGGGTTCGATCGATACCGGCGTAGTCGAGGAGGCCGCGAACGGGTACGGCGTTATAGTTTTTGTCAACCCCAACAATCCAACCGGCACGGAAACAGATACGCGATGGATCTACGGTTTTGCGAAGGGCAGGCCGGGAAAGACGGTGATCGTCGACGAATCGTTCATCGAGTTTTCGTCGCAACCGTCCATAGTCACACTGCTTGAAACCGATCCGCTCGACAACGTGATCGTGATCAAGAGTCTCAGCAAGTCCCTCGGGATTCCCGGCATCCGCCTCGGCTACGTCTATTCGTGCGACCGGTCGTTCAATGCATTTGTCAGGGAACGACTTCCGATCTGGAATCTCAATTCGGCGGCGGAGTTTTTTCTCGAAATCGTTCTCAAACACCGCCCCGCGCTCCGGCAGTCGTTCGCGCTCACGGTCGCAGACCGCACCGAGTTCGCCGCAGGACTCGGAAAGGTGAAGGTTATCGAACGGGTTTTCGCGGGAGGGGCGAATTTCATACTGGTCCGTCTCAAAGGAGACGCTTCTGCGGCGCAGAAAATGTGCGACCGGTTCCTGTCGAAGCATTCCATCTACATAAAAGATGTGAGCGCGAAATTCCCAGGGGGGAGGGGGTATCTTCGATTCGCGGTCCGCACGAAGGAGGAGAACGGAAAGCTCATCCAGTGTCTCGGAGAAATGCCGGAGTGACCTTTACTCCGCAGTTCCTCCGTTGCATCCATGGGAAAGCCTCCGTATTTCTTTCGCGTTCAGGCTGAGGTCGAAGAGTCCTGGACCGGACCTCGGCCGCCCCCGGATTCGATCCGGTTGAACTCCTTTATAACCCGCACGAAGCGGTACAGTGAGCTGATCGTTCTGGACGATATGGAGAGCCAGTTGGAATTATTTACAGTTTCGCCCATGAAAGAGGTCTTTCGAATCCTGTCGGCAAGATCCATGATCGCCTCGATCTGCAAGGTGGAGAGAGTGAGCGAAAGCCTTCCTTCCGCCCTGTTCACGAATCCCCCGTATATCTCGATCAGATCGGTAATGCTTTGAGTTATGGGAAAAGCCCCGATCAGTTCTACGCAGAATTTCCTGTTTTTATGCACTATGCAGAAAATATTGCAGAACTCGTCCAGCTTGTCGTGATCGTCCTGGTCATCTATCTGTATCGGGTAACTGAAATCCACGACATGATCCGGCGATATCGATCTTCTGGGTTCGTATGTATCGTTAAGATAGTTTCTCAGCGAAGAGGACATATTTTTATCGACCTGGGGAATGAATTTTCATAAATATGAATCGTCTGAACAGGTAGAATATACTTTGAGGAGTGCCGGTCCGGTTCAGAAGGGTCAATGCAACCTGAACATGTTACGGATCTTCGGGAGAGAGAGGACGAATGAGTGGATAATCTGACGGCACCGGTGGTGATTTAATTCCTCACCTGAAGAAAGATCCCCGCGACTGACTTCGACGCAGGCAGGATCAGGAATCAATGACGAGATCCTGCGCGATACGGCTGTGGTCGGGAATATGACAGGGCCCTCCGGTTCTATTGTGGATAGCCACCGAACCCACGATTGACACATCTCCGCCGAAGACCACGTCTCCAGTCACTTTCAAAGAGAGGCATTCCCGCAACGAGGGGGCGCCCTGCGGAAAACGCTCGAACAGGTTATCGACGGTACTGTAGAAATTTCTGTCGAGTTCGACGAGTGGATGTGGACGACCGTTCGCTTCATCCGTCATGATACGGAAATCTTCGGTCAACCGGCAATAATCGGACCAGAGCAGGAGGAGGTCCTCTCCGGTTTTTACGGGAAGAAAACGGGTCCTTGGAACGCGGAGACACCTGGAGGAGGGAAAAACGGAAAGGGCGGATCCCATCGCCGACTCCAGCTGGAATACCTCCGGTGATTTCGGATCGAGAGGATTGAGGTTTTTTCTGTTGCAGATCATCGGGAGGTCGAGTGCGCTCTCATTTTTTTCGATGACCTCTTTGAGGGTCACGAGATTGATCCAGATGTTGTTGGTGTTGAAGTAACGGTGCCGTTTGATGTCCTGAAAGTACTCCATTTCGTTTTCCGGGCATTGTGCAGCTTCCCGGAGAACGGGGGTTCCGTCGTTCAGGAATCCGATATGCCCGCCTTTTCTGTCGGTTATGGTCCGATCGGCCACTTCCATGAGGAAATCGATCGAGCTTGTTTCCATGTACCCGAGAATTCCGGTGTCCAGTTCCGCGCCCAGATTGTCGATATTGGACACG
>CAZGVZ010000445.1:0-4172 GCA_964529145.1 uncultured Fibrobacteraceae bacterium
AATGTAACTCCCGGATACCAGAATATTGACTCCGCTTCCGATACTGATAGATGCGGTATCCGGGTTGATCCCGCCGTCCACTTCGATATCGAAATCGATGTTCCTCGACGTTCTTTCCTTGACCAGTAACCGCACTTTCTCCATGGTAGAGGGAATGAAGGGCTGTCCCCCCGACCCGGCGAACACCGACATGATAAGTACCTGATCCACTTTTTCAAGCCAGGGAGTGAAAAGCGAAACGGGCAGATCGGGATTCACGGTCACCCCCGCTCTTACGCCGATACGGCGGATCTCGTCGAGGGTGCCCGGAAGATTCGATGGTGCGTCGGCGTGGATTGTCAGGGAATCGGCACCCGCATCGCAAAACTGCCGAAGGTGTTTTTCGGGAGTGACGATCATCAGGTGCACATCGATCGGAATGGTAACGCACTTCTTCACGGTCTCCACCACCATCGGGCCGAAACTTATGGAGGGTACATATACTCCATCCATGATGTCGCAATGAATTCGGTCAGCTCCGGCATCCTGTACGGATTTCACCTCCCGTTCGAGGCAGCGGAAATCAGCCGCAAGGATGGAAGGCGCTATTTCGAGCTTTTTCTTTTTCACACAGTTCCATTCATTGATGCATTTTTCAGACGCCCAGGTACTCGACCCCCCGACGGATCGGCCGGGGTCGGGGGGTACTGCATACATACACGCAGTTTCAGGCCGAAGCGGCGCCTTTGATCAACTGCAACGCGATCTCATTGCGCTGGATCTGGTTGGTTCCCTCGTAGATTTGGGTAATTTTAGCATCGCGCATCCGTTTTTCCATCGGATACTCGCGCATATATCCATAACCGCCCATGACCTGTAATGCATCAACGGTGACTCTCATCGCGACATCAGAGCATTTCAGTTTCGACATGGCCGATTCCCTGGCGAATTTCTTTTCGCCCGCATCGATGGTTTTCGCAGTCGCGTAGAGCAGAGCCCTCGCGGCTTCGACTTCGGTGGCCATATCGGCAAGCATGTGCTGAACCGCCTGGAATGCGGAGATGGGTTCTCCGAACTGAATTCGCTGGCGCGAGTAGGCAACGGCGTCTTCGAGCGCGCCGGCCGCGATGCCGAGCGCCTGCGCGCCCACACCGGGCCGGGAGTAATTGAGCGTGTTAATGGCGATTATCGACCCCAATCCCTCTTTACCGAGCAGGTTTGACTTCGGGATGCGGCAATCCTGAAAAACCAGTTCCGTCGTACTGGAGGCGCGGATACCCATCTTGTCCTCATGTTTTCCGAACGAGAATCCCGGGGTTCCCTTTTCCACGATGAACGCGCTGATGCCCCGTGCTCCCTTGGCCGGATTCGTTTTCGCGAAAACGGTATATAACTGAGCGTTCTCCCCGTTGGTGATCCACTGCTTCGTCCCATTGAGGATGTAAGTGTCTCCATCGAGCACCGCGGAAGATTTCATCCCGAGCGCGTCGGACCCGGCATTGGCTTCGGTCAGGCCGAACGCCGCGATCGTTTTTCCCGCCGCTATGCCCGGAAGGTATTTCCGTTTCTGTTCTTCGCTTCCGAAAAGCAGCAGCGGGAACGTTCCCAGCGCGGTCGCCGCCATTGAAAGGGAAATTCCTCCGCACACTTTTGAAAGCTCCTCGACTGCCAGGCAAAGCGCGAACACGCCGCCTCCGAAACCTCCATACTGCTCGGGAATATAGAGACCACAAAGATCGGCGGCCGCCATTGCCTCGACGACATCCCAGGGAAAAATGCCCTCATGATCGTACCTTTCGCGCACGGGCAGGATTTTTTTCTGCGCGATTTCACGCGCCGTTTCGATGATCATGTTCTGTTCTTCAGTGAGAAACCAGTTCATTGTTCGATGCTCCTTTACGTCGTGATAAAATCATATCTTTGTCGTATTGTTCCAGAGCCGCCTGGGCCGCATGCTGTTGAGCTATTTTCTTGTTGGGTCCGCTTCCTTTACCGAGGACCACTCCCGCCACTTCCACTTCGATGGTGAATTCCTTGGCGTGGTCGGGCCCGCTGGCCTCCACGGTAACATACCGGGGAATTCCAAAGCCGTCGCTTTGCGAGAGCTCCAAAATCCTGCTCTTGTAATTTATATGCCGTTCGTCCCGGAGGAATTCCGGAATCCTTCTGAACAGCTGGCGTTCGAGCAGTTTCTTTACCGCTTCCAATCCTCCATCGAGAAACACGGCCCCCAGGATGGCCTCGAATGCATTTGACATTGTAGAGAGACGGCTCCGCCCCCCGGACTTTTCCTCGGAAACTCCGAAAATCAAATACTTCCCGAGTTCGATGCATTGAGCCACTTCGCCCAGTATCTTTCTGCTGACGACGAGCGATTTGATTTTTGAAAGCTGCCCCTCGCTCTTCTTGGGATAATGCAGAAAAAGATATTCCGTGACAAGGCAATTGAGCACTGCGTCACCCAGGAATTCCATACGCTCGTTTGAAAGCAGGCCGGAAACGTCTTCCTGAACAACCGCGGATTTGTGCGTGAGTGCTTGCTTCAGGAGGTCGGGGGAACGGAATCTGTGTCCGATGATCTTTTCTAGCCGCCGGGATGATTCCGAGCCCCATACTCTTTTCTTACGCAGTCCGAAAAACAGACTTATCGTATTACTCAGCTTCCTGAGGGGATTGATATTTGCCGAAGATAAGACAGGCATTATGCCCCCCGAACCCGAATGAATTGCTCATCGCATAACGTACCTTCTTTTGCCGTGCGGTATTTGGCGTGTAATCCAGATCGCATTCCGGATCAGGATCTTCATAATTGATGGTGGGTGGAATGATGCCGTTGCGCAGTGCCATAATCGACGCGATGCACTCAATCGCGCCCGAAGCGCCCAGGAGATGTCCTGTCATTGATTTGGTGGAACTGATCGCGACTGAAGATGCGTATTGGCCGAATACACCTCGGATCGCGCATGTTTCGTATTTGTCGTTGAGAGGGGTCGATGTTCCGTGCGCATTGATGTAATCGATATCCTGAGGTTTGAGGCCGGCGCACGACAGCGCCGACCGCATCGCCAACTGAGCTCCTGCACCTTCGGGAGCCGGCGCGGAAAGGTGATGCGCATCACCCGAAGCACCGAAACCGATGAGTTCCGCAAAGATCGTCGCGTTCCGTGCAAGGGCATGTTCAAGACTTTCGAGCACGAGAACGCCGGCGCCCTCACCCATAACGAATCCGTCCCGCTTGGCATCGAAAGGAGCGCTTGCTTTCTTCGGATCTTCGTTGCGGGTCGAAAGGGCCTTCATGGAGCAGAATCCCGCGAATGCCATTGGAGTGATCACCGCCTCGGTTCCACCCGCCGCTATCACATCCGATACTCCGCATTTTATCATCATAAATGCGTCACCGATGGAATGGGCGCCGGACGCGCAAGCACTTACCACAGCATAGTTGGGTCCCTTGAAACCGTAAGTTATGGAAAGCCTTCCCGCGGTCATGTCGGGAATCATCATCGGTATCAGGAAAGGTGAAACCCTCGAGGGCCCGCGTTCGACAAGTTTCGAATGCTCCGCTTCCAGAGTTGACAGACCGCCTATCCCCGAACCGATAATTATTCCTACCCTCTCAGGATCAATGTTTCCGGAATCGAGACCGGATTGCTTTACGGCGTTACAGCCAGCCGCCATGCCCAGAAGAATGGCACGATCCGTACGGCGTACTTCCTTCGGATCCACATAAAGTCCGAAATCGATATCATGGACTTCTCCGGCTATTTTGCTGGGGTAATCAGTGGTATCGAACGCGGTAATGGTATCGATGCCCGATGTACCCGCACAAAGCGCGTCCCAGAATGATTCAACACTGTTTCCGACCGGGCTGACGACTCCCATCCCGGTAATAACGACTCTTCGTGACATGTGCGGTTAATCCTTGCGTCTGATGAAGTGGATGCACCTTATCATCTGAATATCGACGGAACGGCTCCCGCCTTTTTTCGAGAGATGCTGGGAGCCGTAATGTTATACCTTGTTCTGCAGATACTCGATCGCATCCTTGACGGTTTTAAGTTTTTCGGCATCCTCGTCGGGAATTTCCACATCGAAAGCGTCCTCGAAGGCCATGATCAGTTCTACCTGATCCAGTGAGTCGGCACCGAGATCGTCCACGAACGATGCCTGAGGATTGACCTTATCTTCATTGA
>CAZGVZ010000446.1:0-3363 GCA_964529145.1 uncultured Fibrobacteraceae bacterium
CATTCCGATGCCAGTTTTTTCCCGCAACTCTTTAACTTGTGATGCACTGATTTCCATTCCGTACTCCTTGGATTCTTTTCTGTGGTATCCGGTATATGATTGTCCCCCCGCCCCCGGTGTGACCGGGAGTGGTCCGGCTTCAGCCGGCACTACTCCTCTTCCGTGATACGGACCACTTTCTTGTGAACGACACGCCGTTTCCGTGCACCGGTTTCATCGGAAGACTCTTCCAGTTCGACTTCTTCGCCTTCACCGGCCGCGGATGCATCGGCGGCAACCGCCTCTTCACCCTTGCCTTCGGCGGCCGCGGCTGCCATCTCCTCCACCGCGATTTTATCACCGACTTCGATGATCGCGTCGGAAACCGCGCGGGTGATCAGCTGCACGGATTTGATTGCATCGTCGTTTCCCGGAATCGGATAATCGACTACATCGGGATCACAATTGGTATCCACGATCGCCGCGATCGGAATGCGCAAACGCCGCCCTTCCGCGATAGCGATATGTTCCTTTATGGTGTCAACGACGAAAATGAGCGACGGCAGACGGCGAATGTTACGGATACCCGTCAGGATCGAGAGGAGCTTCTCTTTGTGTTTTGCCAGAAGCATCCGTTCCTTTTTCGGAAGGGATTCGATCGTTCCGTCGGATTCCATGGCTTCGATTTTCTCGAGTTTCGCGATACTCTGCCGGATCGTCTGGAAATTGGTCAGCATGCCCCCAAGCCAACGTTCGGTGACATAGGGCATACTGCACCTTTCCGCCTCTTCACGAATACAATCCTTGAGCTGCTTCTTCGTTCCGACGAATAACACCTTCCCGCCTTTCGAAACCTCCTGGCGAACGCGGCCGAGCAGCTTTTCGAGAGTGATGAGCGTCTTGTTGAGATCGATTACGTAGATTCCATTTTTCGGACAGAGTATGAAGCGCTTCATTTTCGGATTCCAGCGCTTTGTCTGATGGCCGAAGTGGGTCCCCGCTTCGAGCAGGTCATGAAGGGTCAAAGAAGACATACGAACTCCTTAATATAAGTGGGTTGGACTTCCACGCGCTCAATGCGGAAGAAGACTCGTCCGTTAAAAGAAGAGCACCCATCTTCCGCTCACGCCGTGTGATTGAAATGCAGTAGAAAATAGTCGAATAGAATTAACGTTTGGAGAACTGGTATCTCCTGCGGGCGCCGGCCATACCGTACTTTTTACGTTCGACCACCCGGGAATCCCTGGTCAGGAAACCTTTTTTGCGCAATGCGATCCGGTTCTCGTCGCTAAGCAGAGAAAGCGCACGGGCGATACCCAGGCGAATGGCTCCGCACTGGCCGCTGAGCCCGCCGCCCCGGACGGATGCCACCATGTCGTAAGTATCGGATGCGTTTAGCACCTGCAGGGGTTGCTCGGCATCCATCACCAATACTTCGCTCTTGAGATATTCGATAATGGGTTTCCCATTGACTGTACGCTCGCCTTTACCGGGACGAAGTATCACGGAAGCGATGGCGTTTTTGCGTTTTCCGGTGGCTGAAACTCTGTTTTCCAAATTGGATAGCTCCTTTTTGTTCTGTAATTACAAACTGAGCGGTTCCGGCTGTTGGGCCGCGTGTGGATGGGATTCTCCGGCGTACACATGCAGCTTTTTCATGATTGCACGGCCGCGTGCATTCTTGGGCACCATGCCGTGGACCGCATGAATGATGACCTGTGAGGAATCTATCCGCATTTGTTCCTTATATGAACGAAATTTTGCCCCGCCAGGATACTGAGAGTGCCTGAAATAAAATTTGATTTCAGGTTTTTTTCCCGTGAGTACTATCTTATCGGAATTGACCACGATTATGTTATCGCCATGATCCTGGTTGGGAGAATAGGCGACCTTGCCTTTCCCGATAAGGAGCTGCGCGATTTTTGACGCAAGCCGGCCCAGAGAGAGCGTGGCTGCGTCCACAACATACCACTTGCGTGCTATCGTATCTGTGTTTACCACAATGGTTTTCATGAAAACACCATTCTTCGCTTGAATAGGAATGAATCCGGAAAAGTCTGTTGAATATAACTATTGGACTGATTGGGAGTCAATGTTTTCGTTTCATCCGTAGCTCAGGTATACGGAGAAATGGTCATCATCCGTCGGGATCATCATCGAACTATGACGACACTCGAAACGAACCGTTCTCTTCCCCACTCCGCGATTACGCGATAGCATCCCGTCGACAACCAGGCCGGGAGCGAGAAAGAGGAAAACGATCCTCCGGTGGCCGTTTTTTGGGCTGCGTACCTGCATTTTCCAGCAGGATCGATCACTTTAAGTGCGACAGATCCCGAGTAATCGTCCTGAAGCTTCAATTCGAGCGTCTCACCTCTGGAACGTTTAATGATCTGCATACCGGGCCGTTTTCTTTCAGCTGACTGTCCGGCCTTTTCAACCGCGGTCCTGTCGTCGGTGATCACTGCGCTCCATTTGAGCGTCCGGGAGGCACCCTTCCGCAACGTTTCCCCTTGAGCCAGCATCTCCCAGATCAGCAGATTATCGGTGATGTCCGCGGTATGGCCTTCGTTTTCCGTAATGACCACGGTCCCGGGATCGATACGGACCGGAAGCAGTTTGACCGGTCTGAACTGATAACAATAGCCCGCCCCGAACTCAAGATCGTGCGCGTTCATGGTAACCGTGTAAGTGAAACCGGTGGATCCCTCCTCGACTGCGGAAAACGAGATCTCCTCGGTATAGGCGATGGATGAATCGTCGAAAGCGTGGAACCGGACATCTCCGGCGGGATCGCCGTAAAAAACAGTCGAATCCATGAAGGTCCTCACAAGGGAAGTGGTGACCTGCCCCGTGGGATGCTGAAGTTCGAACTGGGCATCGTTGTTGGAGAGGAAAAAACCCTGTGCCAGCGTGTGTCTGCCCGCGAATTTGGTGACACGGTCGTATACTCCCCATGCCATGAATTCGTCGCCCGCAGAGGCATTATTGACAAATCCAAACATCTGCACCGCCCTGCCCGAGTGAAACGCGGCATACACGATATTGTTCCTGTTTCCAGGATTACCCATCAGGCAGTTGCTGGCGCACCAGTATATTTTCGGGGTGGGCGGACTGATCGTGATCTCGTTTCCGGAATAGGGTAGACCGAAGAGTCTCCCGGACGATGATCGCATGTACCCTTCACTTCCCTCATCGGGATAGTGACATTGCCACAGGTTCACGTTGCCGTGGCCTCCGGTGATCAGGCAATCGATCGGCCCCTCGATCGTCCCCTGACCGGCGACGCTCAGATCTATATCCTGAGCGTTCATCCAGGCACAGACAAGCTTGATGCGGTCCCTTTCCCCTCCCGGACGCTCCTCTTCGGTATGAATCCGCCCG
>CAZGVZ010000446.1:3373-4165 GCA_964529145.1 uncultured Fibrobacteraceae bacterium
AGCGGAGGCTCGTAGGCAAGATTGCCTGAAGCCGCGAGCACGGTTTTCACGGTCAGGGATTCGGATATCGCCCTGAGCGCGTCCGCGGCTTCGTACCCGGTGATGATGCCCCATACGGCGTCACCGTACGCGTCCCCGTCAAGCTCCCTGCTCAACCTGCTTGCCGCGACAATGAACGCGGCATTGCAGTCGACTACCGGCCGGGCGACATACCCGATATAGTCGGGCCCGAACTCCGCGAGCGCCGCTTTGCATTCATGTACCGAACTGTTCCAGGTGAACAGCTCTGATCTTCCTCCTGAACCGTGCTTCCTCACCAGCGAATCCGCCACTTCCTTCCACCCGGCTTCATCGCGGGCCTCCTTACGGATGACCGTCGCGTACCTGTATGAGTGAGATGTTTCCGCAAAAACCGCAACGTGAGCGACTGCGAGCACGATCAGCCATCTGAGCCCCGGAATATCGACACACCACTCATGCACCGTTCGTTTCATGCATCCCCCTTGAAGCAGGTAGCCCGGCCTCCGTGTGCGTAACGAATGACCGCTCAAAAACGCTCCGCGGCCGTCCATCAGAAGAGCATCGGAGATACTCTTAATATAGTACACTTGCAGGAATTTTCTCTTCTCCTCTCGGTCCGCTGCACGGATTCCGGCATTCCACCCCATAGACCGGTCCCAAAAAAACGGATTCGTGCCGAAGCGGGAGCACGGATCACTTTTCCGCGAAAAAGATTCCGTACTGCCAGAGTCCCTTTTTGAGCGCGAAATACTGGTTGAAGAGCGCGTCGGT
>CAZGVZ010000447.1:0-4163 GCA_964529145.1 uncultured Fibrobacteraceae bacterium
GACTATGGTCGCGCCGAAATGGCTGGTTCCGGTGCTCGATTATATCGGGCTGGGAAACCACTTTTCGAGCATCGAACGCGGAGTCGTCGACAGCCGGGACATTCTATACTATGTGTCAATTATCGGTTTTTTCCTGTTCCTGAACGTACAGTCGCTCGGCAGCAGGAAATGGGAATAACACACAGGGGAAACGGAAATCACTATGGAAAAACAAAAGGTTAAAAATCGCACGGAGCTGATCGTCTACATTCTTGCGATTCTCGGACTCGTTGCCGTTGCCAATTATTTGGGCATCCGGTGGTTCAAGAGAATCGACATGACCGACAGCGGGCAGTACAGCGTTTCTGACGCAACCAGAAAAGCACTCAAGAGCCTCGACGATATCATCAACGTCAAGGTGTACTTCTCGAAGGATCTTCCTCCACATCTGCACCGGACCGTGACCGACGTGAAAGATCTGCTTTCCGAGTATCAGGCATACGCCGGAAAAAACCTGCATATCACCTGGGAAGACCCGGCGGAGAGCGAGGACGCGAAAAATATGGCACGCTCGCTGGGTATACCGGAAATTCAGCTGCAGACATTTGAGAAGGACAAACAGCAGGTGATGAACGGATACCTGGGGATCGCGGTCCTGTTCGAGGACAAGAAGGAAGCGCTTCCGGTGGTGCAGAACCTCCAGAATCTCGAATACGACCTCACGATGGCGATCATGAAAGTGTCCCGTTCCGCGGAACCGCATGTGGGAATCGTCAAAATGGACACCCTGCCCGAACTGCCTCCGCAGTATCAGGACAAGATCGACATGTCCTCGTCGACGCAGAAAAAGCACGAGCAGCTGATCGAAACGCTCAGGAACACGTATAAAGTCTCGATTGTGGACCTCTCGAACGGCGAGCCGGTCGACAGTTCGATCAAGACGCTGATCGTTCCGGGTGTCGAGAACATGAAAACGAGGAAACTGTTCGAACTGGATCAGTTTTTCATGAGGGGCGGCAAGCTCATAATGCTGGCCGATGCCATGAACATCCAGTTTCAATATGGAATCAGGGCGATGCCGCAGGAATCGAAGCTGTTCGACATGCTCGAACATTACGGGGTCAAGGTGGAGAAGAGCCTGGTGCTCGATCCCTCCTGCGGTCAGGTGACCATTCCGCAAAAATACGGTCCGTTCCAGATGAATGTGGCTGTGCCCTATCCGTATTTTCTCCGGATCGGGAAAGGCGGATTCAACGAGGCGAATCCCGCCGTGGCTCCGCTTAGCGAAGTGGTGCTGCCGTGGGCCAGTCCGCTTTCGCTGCTGGTCGACAGTACCGACTCCGGCCGCAAGGTCACTGTGCTCGCGCATTCCAGCGACAAAAGCTGGACCGGTGTCGGGGCGATGGACCTCAATCCGCAGCAGCAGTGGACGATGCCCGCGAAGAACGACATGAAAACGCAAAACATGGCCGTCTATCTGAGCGGATCATTCAAGAGCTTTTTCGAGGGGAAAAGTGTGCCCCCGGTGCATGAGCCTTCGCAGGGCGATACCATGAGCCAGATCAATCTCAATCCGAGCGAGGCGGATGCCGGGCGCGAGGTTGTCGCTTCGAACGGTGACGGCCATCTGGTGGTAATAGGCGACGCGGACATGGTTACCGGACAGAATGCGACGCCGAACAATATCGCTATGGTGCTCAACCTTGTCGACTGGCTCTCGCTCGACAATAACCTGATAGCCATCAGAACCCGTGCCATAAAGGACCGTACCATCAACGCCGATCTCCTGCAGGAAGGTTCGTCGAAGCCGAATCTCATCCGGCTTGTCAATATTCTACTCATGCCGGTCCTGCTGATCGTTGTCGGTTTCATCATCTTTTTCAGACGTCGTGAACCCGCTGTTTCCGCGCCGGCATCGTCTGCCGCTCCAACTGCGGCTTCCAACAGGGAGGAGCATACGCATGAATAAAAAGGTACTCTATTCGGTCGTCATACTGGTAATCCTGGTCGCCGTACTTTTCATTGGGGAAAATCTCGGCGGAAAGAAACCCTCGGAAAAGGAACTCCGGTTCTTTCCGGACCTGACGGAGCAGTCTATAGGCTCTCTTAATATCCGGGAGGGGGCAGGCGGCATAAAGGTACGCCGCAAAGGCGACGTATGGGTCGTGTCTAAGTCAACGCATGAAACGGCTTCCGCTTCAACCGGTCCGCTCGGCGCCGATGACAGCGCGAAGGCGTTTCCTGCGGCATCCGGAGTGGAAGAAGAGTCCGCGGGAAGGGAATATCCGGTCGACAGCGCCTCGATCGCATCCGCTCTCGAGAAACTCACTTCTCTGAAGAAGGACGCTCTTGTTTCGGAAAACCCGGAAAAGCAGAACATCTTCGAGGTCGATACCGGCAAAGGAATCAGGGTGGATCTGGAGGACAATTCCGGCAAATCGCTTGGCTCCTTCATCATCGGGAAGAGCGGCGCCGACTATAACAGCAATTACATCCGTTCGAAAGGATCGAACGCGGTGTACATGGCGGCCGGCGGGATTCGATACGCGTTCTTTACCGATCTGGACCGTTGGCGCAACAAGTCGATATTGAAATTCGACAAGGGAACCGCGAAGGGTCTCACCCTCACCAAAAAGGACGGCTCCTCGATCATCCTGTCTCATGCGGACAGCGGAAATGCATGGTCGATCACGGAACCCATCGAAGGTCCGGCCAAATCCGAGACGGTCGATGAGATCCTCAGCAAGCTTTCGACGCTCACAGCGTCGGGTTTCCAGGATTCCGCGCTCGCGGATACCGCGATGGGATTCAATAGCCCGGAACTCGGCGTGACCCTGTCGTTCAACAACGGTTCTTCGCGAAACGTGGTATTCGGAAAGAAGAACGGTGAAAGCAAGTATTGGGTGAAAACCGACGGAAAGAACCAGATCTTCCTGATCGGTGAATACTATGTCAATCAGATCAACAAGACGCTCGACGACCTCAAGAGCGAGCCTGTTGTGAAGCCGGTCGACACCGATACCCTGAAGAAAAAATAAGCCCCGGCCGAAACATGACAAAGATGGCCCGTGCTCTTCGAAAGAGCACGGGCCGTTGTCGTTCCACACCGGCGCATGCGGCAATTCCAGAAAAGAGGCGAACATGAAGGAACACCTGGTCGACGCTCGTGGAGAACTATGTCCGCGACCGCTAATTCTTACAAAGCAGGCACTTTCGGCGTGTCTGCCCGGACAACCGGTGAGAATACTCATCGACAACGAGATATCCAAGGACAACGTGATGACGTTTCTGTCCGACAACGGCGTCGAAGCGGAGTGCGTCGAAAACGGAGGGATCTATTCTCTTCTGCTGTACGGAGCCGAAAGGGCGTTGTCCCGTCCGGATGCGGCCGCGTACTGCGCGCCGGAACGGTATGGAAAGCCCCACGTGATCGTGGTGAAGAGCAACCGGATGGGTACCGGCGACGATAGCCTTGGAGAACTGCTCCTCAGGGCGTTTATCACCACCATAAAGGAGGTCTCCCCGCTTCCGGGCGCGATCGTGTTCTACAACAGCGGCATATTCCTGACCCTGGATGAATCCCCGGTCCTCGGCGAACTGAGGGATCTGGAAGGCAGGGGCGTGAAGCTTTATATATGCGGAACATGCGCCGATTATTACGGGAAAAGAGGGGAGGTCCGCGTCGGAGTCATTTCCAATATGTATACGATCATGGAAACCGTCACAACCGCAGCTAAGGTCATCGAGCCCTGATCATGGCCAACCGCTATTTCGACAACGCGGCGACCTCATTCCCGAAGCCACCCGCGGTCGCCGAATCGATTCTCGAGTATCTTACCGAATGCGGAGGCACATACGGGCGGGGGGCCTACCCCCGGATTCTGGAAGCTTCCCGCAGGTGCGAAACCGTACGTGAGATACTCGCCGGTCTTCTCGGAGTCTGCCGGTCGGAGCAGGTCATCTTCGCCGCGAATGCGACCACCGGAATTAACACGATGCTATCAGGGATTGACCTTAGGGATTGTCATGTGCTCGTTTCCCCCCTCGAACACAACGCGGTCATGAGGCCGCTGCAGGAACTCGCGAACCGGCGAAACGTAACGTGGGAAATCATGCCTCACGGTCCCGACGGCACGATCCGTCCATCCCTGATCGCACGAAAGAAACGCGTATCCACGCGTCTA
>CAZGVZ010000448.1:0-4158 GCA_964529145.1 uncultured Fibrobacteraceae bacterium
GGCAGTAAAAAACCCTGATTTTTGTGTTGTAAGCTAACACCGTTGCTAACTGTTTCGCTCATTTCGTGTGTTTAGCGGGACAGGAGCAGGCTTCCGGCACCGCTTCATCGCGTCACAGACGTTCCGCCTGATCCAGCGTCAACCAACTCGCGGCGAACATCTGCACTACGCCATGTCCGACCCCGATGATCCTGTCTAATCAATTGTGTATTCATGCCCACCACGTTAGCAGGGCATGGCGTACCTGACTACGGGGTGCTCCAAAAGACGTTTACTTTGGCTTATACATGTTTACTTCTTTTTTAAACAACCCCATTACTTGGGTTTACGTGATTTCTGGACTTACCTTTTTTTGCTTTTTGCTACTGATCTTTCCAAATTCTCTTTCACTCTATATTTCATAATTCTGCTGATCAGGTCGAAAGTAATTGGTTGATCTAATGAAAACTGTACTGAACCCTTTGCGCCTTTATATATAGATAGCTCTTTGTTGAATTGTTCAATTCCGGTAGGAGTAGGACAAAACCCGATATGACCCTTGAAAGCAGCAAAGTGAACCAAGTATGCCCGAAACTTTTTAAAAAAAATCACTTGCGCTGAGCCTGGTACTCTGACCCATTCTGGAGCCCGACCCCTTCTGGGTGGATTGCCAGTGGTGTATTGAATTCATTTATTCAAGCCTTGCAGCTTCAGCAGCAATGTGTCCTGCCAGGGAGGTGACGAAGGTCTTAAGACTGGTCATAGATGACAACGAGGAAAAATCACCACTTTCAGCGGCAGTTCGCGGAGAGGCGATAACCGAAGCGGTTGTGTAGAGCTGTTCCTGCGTAAGTTTCTGGCACAGCAAATTGTAGCGCTTGAGATAGGATGCGCGATTGAATTCCTCGAATACGGGGAAATGAGGGGAGTTGTCCCTGACTGGTGACCGGGATTCGGATGCATCTTCAACAAGCATCAGCCAGCCAACAAACGGACGAGGCTGTTTTCCAAACGCCCCTTCTCGGTAAGCCGTCCATAAATCATGAGCTGTGCCGATGGCCTCTTCCGTTCGGTTGTTGAAATTGTTGCCGAAGGAAGGTCCGACCTGACTTTTCAGTTCGATAGCTGCGATCAGTTCCCCCTTGTGGATGACCAATAGATCCCATAGTTTGGTTGGCCGAAAGAAACCGGGCAGCGTCAGTACAGCACGTTTCTGATGGATGTTGGCATGGGCGAGTCCGTTGGCGTGGATGATGTCGAGTATCAAAGCGATAAACCCGTCCATGTTTTTGCCATTGGTCACACCAGCACGCTCGCCCTGGTCGGCCTTGCCCGATTCAATCTGCTTCTGCCTGGCGGCTTCCCGGTTTCCCCAAAATGCCTGCACCGCTTCACGAGCCTTCCGCTCATAATCCACAAGGTCAATTGCCATTGTCATTCTCCATTGCCGCCAAGAGCGGATCGTTCTTCTTGATTCAGTTTGTAAAGTTTAAAAACCGCTCTGTTACAGGCGTCAAAATCGCGGGTTGTCGCGGCATGGATCAACTCACGCCGGTGATTCTCGGATACGTCCTGCCAGAAGGGAATGCGGATGCGCCGCAGGTACTGCGCCTGAAAACGCAGGTAACCTCCGCGCATTTTCGTTGAATAGGTCGTCACAAATAGCTTGGCGATGCTGGATAGCAATACCGCCTGCAAGGCACGCAAATCCCAAGTGCCTGAGACGACATAGTAAAGGTTGTGGTGCGGATAAAGTTTGCCCGGCTCAAAAACAATATGAGCCTCGCCCTTGATATCTGGTATCAGCAACTTCGGTTTGCTGGTCAGCTCCGGCCATATCCGGTCAATCGTCCGGTACCAATTTGACGGTGCTTTCTGTGCACAATGGCGCTTTGATATCACCGACTTTCGTTCTTCAAGGTAGCTGGCCAACTTGGGGTAATCCCGCAAGTCGACAAGGCCGCCGTCATCTGCGAACGGATTGATAACACCTTGACCTTTCCAGACGACTTCACCGGATTGAATGTCACGGGTCGCCACAAGTGGAAGTTTTCGGTCGGTCTCGACGTCAAGAGAATCGAATTCCCCGATAAACGCCTTATCAGCGCCAGTGGCCACGCCAATACCGACCCTACAACCAGCTTGTTCCAGTGCGGGAAATTGGCTTTCGATACGTCGAATCAGCAACATTTGATCCGACGATTCCAAAAGCCAAGGTTCAGAACCACTTACCACTCCAACTATTTCTCGAACTGATGAATCTTTTGAAAGGAAATCCGAGTTGATGTCCACTGCAACGGAAGCGAGCGTCTTTTTGTCGATCTCAGGTCTATGGGCGATACGGGTTGCACTTGTTTTCGATTTGGTAATAACGGTGATTGCCGGATAAGCACTGACTTCGGAATGAAAGGCATTGGTATCCACCATATCGACGTAGGCTTTGAGATGGAAACCTCTTGCTATGAACTCCCGCAATGGACCGCCATAGCGATTTTTCATCCAGCGATCGGCGCAGATAAAACCAAGAGCTCCGCCTTTGTCGAGAAGAGACAGCGAATGTTCTATGAAGGGAATGTAGAGGTCGGCGCGGTCATACATCGTCTGATAGCGACGACGGTATTCAGACAACAACGGAGCTGGAATCAGTTCTTGCCGAACATATGGCGGATTACCGACGACGAAATCAAAGCTGATGTTTTGTCGCTCAAGAAGGAAATCCCCCTGAATCAGCCATTGGTCGGCGAGAGCTGAAGCAACGGATGTGGAAATCCCTTCATTTACAAGTCGATTGACGACGGTCTTGCGTGTGGAGATAAATGTTGCCCTATGCAGCTCCACGCCACGAACGGCCCCTCCTAATTCAGAGCCAGCGGAAGAAACATTTCCACCATGCTCGCGCCACGCAGCAAGGAGTCGTTCAACTATGGGAAGAAGGAAATCTCCCTCTCCAAAAGAGGGCTCCAAAATACGATGGTGGTGCAGTGGTTCACTGGCGACGTAGCCAACCAAGTCGAGAATAAAATCAACGACCTCAATGCGCGTAAAGATTGCCCCCCGGGCCTCAATGCTACTGTTCGAAGCCAGTGTTTCAATCGCGTCAGTAACCGCCGCCGGTCTCGGGAAGGCTGAGACATCTAGCAGGTCAAAGAGTGTCGGCTGTATCAGGCTCGGCATGGCAATCCCCCCTTAATGCGTCTATCCATTGTTGACCGATGCCTTTCGTGTTGTTGTCTGTCGAAGGCTCTTCATCCAGTGATTTATCTCATCCCTATCGAACCGCCACGGGCTTCCGATCTTTGAGCCTGGCAGCTCGCCTTTCTGGGCCAGTTGATAGAGCTTGCTGCGGCTCATCTTCAGATAGCCGGAAAGCTCCTCAATGGTCAGCCATTTGTCTTGTGGTTCCATGTCAGCCACCGCGCCTTTGGGATCAGTAATAAATTATAATAACGAAAAATAACGTATTAAAGGCCGCTTTTCAAGTCAAAACCCAGAACCTTCGCAGACAACTACCAAAGTGCGCCCACTGAATTTCGCTCTCACCTCCGACACATCCCTCCGCCACCCGGTAAGTAAGCCGAGAAGATCAGCCAAAAAAATCAGCCGTGACGTCAGGAAAGTGCTTTGAGTAACTCTTTGTCGCCATCAATCAGTGCCTGTTTCTTTTCACGTGACCATTTTTTGAGTTGAAGCTCTCTGGCACAGGCTTTCTGCTTCGATATACCATTTCATGAAGATAAGATATGCAATGGTACGAAATCAGGCAAGAGCCCTTCGATGTGTTCGCGGGCTCACTTACTCAGGATACCATTCAACTCGTTTTGCTCACTTTCATGGCCAGCCATGAGCGAGCGAAGCGAGTCGAATGGTGGAGATGGGGGGAGTCGAACCCCCGTCCGAATAAGAGTCACAGCAGCTTCTACGTGCGTAGTTCGACATTAAAGGATTCGCCGCCTCCGCTGCCGCCGAACAAGGCCACTTTGGTCGCTAGAACCCTGTTATGATTTTCGAGCCGCAACCCGGATCCCCGGTATTGGCCTTAAGCCCACTGTCGTCGCCTCTATCCCTTAGCGGGCGTTAGGGTAGAGACGTGGCGGAACTATGCCGCCAGTGCGTAACTTTCGTCAGCATTTGTGTTTTCGGACTCCTTTTTACGAGGCCTGGAGACCAACCTCGACACGC
>CAZGVZ010000449.1:0-4157 GCA_964529145.1 uncultured Fibrobacteraceae bacterium
ATCGTACTGAAAATAGCCGACTACTCGTTCGCATCGCACTGGCGCATGCCATCCCCTCCGGTAAGGAGCGATTCTTTCACCTGGCTTCAGCTTCTTCTTCGATGGGAACACGAACGCATGCGCAGCTCGTTCGAGGAACTGCTCTGCGGCAACCGTCTCACCGGAATAACCCATTTCGGTTATCAAACAGAAACGGTACGCAAAGTACTCAAGGTCTTCCACGGCAGGGTGCTTTTGGCAGACGAAGTGGGCCTGGGAAAAACCATTGAGGCGGGGATGGTGCTGAAGGAGTATCTTTTGAGGGGGATGGCATCGTCCGTGCTGGTGCTCTGCCCGCCTTCACTTGTCGGCCAGTGGACATCGGAACTGAAGACGAAGTTCGATATCCGTGCATATGCCCACCAGGCCGGGGGAGGATCGGGCAGGGAACGGGTTTTCGGCAGGCATGACATCATCGTGGCCTCGCTGCACACGGCCAAAACGGCGGCAAACGCGCGGATCATTACCGGGCGCGAATGGGATATGGTGATCGTTGACGAGGCGCACCATTTACGCAATAAACGGACCCTTTCCTGGAAACTGGTCAACGCGATCAGGAAAAAATTTCTGTTGCTGCTTTCGGCGACTCCGGTTCAGAACAATCTGGTGGAATTGTATCACCTCATCACCCTTCTCAAACCGGGAACGTTTCCTCCTGAAAAAACCTTTCTCGATACGTATTGCGATCCGAAGAACAGGCGTAAACCGAAGAACTCCGACTCTCTGCGCCTGTTGCTCCGGGACGTGATGATCAGGAATACCCGCGCCGGCTGCGGTGTGCGGTTTCCCAAGCGTTACGCTGTCACATTCCGGGTATCGTTTACTGAAGAAGAACAGCGGGTCTACGATGCAATGTCCGCCCTGGCGCATCGCGCGGCGCGGATCGGGACACCCCTTGTGCGGATGTCGCTGCGGAGGCTGCTTGAAAGGGCTGGCGCCCATCCTCCACTGTCGGCGGCCCCGCTGCGCAATCTCTCAACGCTGCTGCGGAGTGGAAAAGTTCCGGTAATCGATGATTCGGCTGAAGATCTGGCATCTGCCGCGGACAATCTTCTGCAGGCGGTGGAGCATCTTCCCGAATCCACAGGAAAAATAGAAAAACTGGTATCGATACTGCGCGAAGGAAACCGCCGTACCATCGTCTTCTGCCGCCATTCCGCAACCGTCGATCTGCTGGCCGCCGCTCTTTCGGCGGCCGGTTTTGACTGTGCGCCATACCATGCGGCGAAAACGATCGCCGAACGATCCGGGGTCATTGAACGGTTCCGCGAAGGCGGCTTGCAGGTGCTGGTGTGTTCCGAAACGGGCGGCGAGGGGCACAACCTGCAGTTCTGCAATTCACTCGTCAATTTCGACCTTCCATGGAATCCAATGCAGATCGAACAGCGAATCGGGCGCATCCACCGCATCGGCCAGGAAAACGATATTTTCATATTCAATCTCTGCTATTCCGGGGCGATCGAGGAACGGATACTCGACATACTCGAATCTAAGATACGCATGTTCGAACTCGTCATTGGTGAAGTCGACTCGATACTCGGGAGCCTTGACGAGAAGGGCGGGTTCAGCGAGGCGGTAATGGACCTGTGGGTGCAGCACCCTGAACGGGATGCACGTTCGAAAGCTTTTTCGGAATTCGGCGATGAGCTTGCCGGATACCGCGAGCGCTATCTTGAGACTTGCAGGATCGACGAGGAGCTTTTCGGCAGGGAGATCGAGGCATGAACGATTCGGCACGGGAGTGGCTGCTTGACGGAATGAGGGCTCTTGGCGCGGAAGTGGACCATGACGGGGCAGCGGACGGCGCGTCGGTCCTTTTCGAGCCGCATACCGCCGCGATTTTCGGAGCGGGTGAGTTCTGTACTTTGGATTTTGCCCCGGGAAGGGAATCGCCGCGGCCGGGCATGATTATGGTATCGGAAAAATGGTACGAGACGCTAGCCGGAATCGCATCGGAACGCGGCCGTACCTCAGCAATCAGGATCGCAACGCCGCGCGACATGGTATGGCCCTCCTCCAGGCGCGCATCGGGCTTTCTTCGCGTGGCTGAGGGAAAAACGGTTTTCACCGAAGCGCGTGTCATGGACCGGATGCTTATGACGGTCTATGTCCGGTGTGCCGCGGTTGCCGACGAGAAGAGGGAGTTCATCTGCGGTACTGCAATCGACATGTCCTCGTTGACGGCGCTGCCCGATTTACCCGCTGCGCTGGAAAAGTTCCTTCTCTCCGGGAAAAACGATGCTGCTATTCCGGCCGAACCCGCGGAAGCCTCACCTTCCCACTTCGAGGCGCTTGCCGGATCGCTCAACGCGGAAATGAGGCTTATGCTGGCCGATTTCAATGAATCCCTCGCCAAGCGCCGGGATCGAGACGCGCAAAGAATCTACCACTATTATGACGAACTGCACCGGACCGTCTCGACCGGCAGATCTTCACGGAAACAGGACCCGGCGGCCCGGCGCGAACGATTCGAAGCGATTGCCGCCGAGTACGCCCGCAAACTCGATGACCTGAGGATCAAATATTTGACCCATCTCTCCATCGAGCCTGTCTGTATGCTTCAGATTACGGTTCCGAGCCTTGTCGCATGGTTCGACGTGTTCATGGGGAGCAACAGGATAACCCGGCCGATTTCATGGAATTTTCTCACGGGAAGCGTAGACCGGTCGTTCTGCGCCGGGTGCGGTGGGTATATCACGGAAACAGCCCATGTCTGCAGGAAACTGCACTGGCTTTGCAGTGAATGCATGAAAACCTGTCCGGGTTGCGGTCGCGACCTATGCATCGTATGCAGGCCGGAAGGGTGCTCCTGCGGAGCCGGCAAATCGTGAATTAGGCGTTGGGCCTGGAGGAGGGAGAACACGCATGATTACTTTCACCATCCGTACCCCGTTCGGAAATAAAGAATCAGATGAGAAGAGATACAGGAATAATTATCCTCGACGAAGAGGCAGGACATGCCGCCCCGGCTGGGCTCTAAATCATGGCAACTCTCTGGTCGCATGCTACAAACATGATGGCCCTACGGGCTTGTTCCGGAATTCGTTTCCATCTTTTCCGGTTACCTGTCGCCACCCTTTTCCCACGGCAGTCCGGTTTCTTTCCCGTGAAAGTGTGCACCCGGTCTTTACCCATAGGGCATACCATGGTATGCCCCTGCAATCATCCTCCAATGAATGATCCTGGATCAGAGACCAAGGGCACACCTACCCGGGAATATCCTGGACTCACAGATATTCACGGACCCAGGGCACATCCACCGCCGCTTCCCTCGGCGGATTCACGCACTGCCCGAACCACTACAGCTCCGAGACACGCCCCCGCTCCGTTGAGGACCACGTCGATCAGCTGCGACGAGCGGGTGGGAATGAACACCTGCCAGAGCTCGATGCAGAAGCTGAGGCCCGCACCTGCCCCGACGGTCGCGCCGAGAGCTCTTCCCGGGGAGAGGCCACCGGCTCTGAGCAGCAGGAAACAACTTGCGCCGAACGGCAGGAAACCGAAAAAATTAACCAGAATATCGAGAACGAGGCTCTTGTCTATCACACCACGGTCGGTAATCGGTTGGAGAATGTCGTGCCTGTACAACTTCGGAACCACAGGGAGTGCAAGATTCCAGCCGTTTCCCGAATGGTCGACGATCGTGCGTCCGTCCTGTCCGTCGAACCTGAAAAATGCCGCGGGTTTTGCCGTGAACGGCCCGGCGGAAGCTTTTCCCCGCCATGTCTCGGAACACATGTTTATCTGTAAACTCTCCACCGGATGCCGGAAAAGCGCGAACCCGGCCATTTCACCGCGCCACGGCTTTCGACCGTCGGCGGCAAGGCCCAGGATGAGCCTTCCGGTCCGCAGATGGCCCGCGGGAAGCAGGACTTTCAGCCTCTTTTCATGGCGGTCCGTATATCCTGAAATTACCGCTATCTCATGGCAGCTGATCGAAAGCGCGGCGGTCCGGATCGATTCCGGTGAAAGGACTCCGTCGAATCCGGAGATCGCGATCCGGTTCCCCTTTCCATCCCAAAGGGCCGCCTCGATTCCATCCTTCCACTGGTCCAGCGTTACCAGATCGTTCCCGCGATCATTGATAATTGCAATAATGCGCGAAAGTCTCCTGCCGG
>CAZGVZ010000450.1:0-4149 GCA_964529145.1 uncultured Fibrobacteraceae bacterium
GACCGGCACGCATAATTTTCTTGCAGGGAACGGCATACGCACTGAACTCATTCACAAACTGCATGAGGGGCGGCCGAACATCGAAGATGCGATCAAGAACCGTGAGATTCAACTTGTCATCAATACGCCGATAGGAAAAGCCAGTCAGCAGGACGATTCCTATATCCGGAAAGCCGCGATAAAATACAGGGTTCCCTATATCACCACGCTGGCCGCGGCGTTGGCCGCGGTAAAGGGAATCGAAACCGCGCGAAAGGGATGCAACGGGGTGCTCTCCATTCAGGAATATCATGCCAGGATAGTCTGAAGCCCAGGGCATGGCCGTGACGCACCGTTCATGCATGCCTTGGCCCAGGTCGGGCCGTCTCTGACCATGTCCCGCATACCGGTCGACCAGGAAAAACGATAGACTGGTATCTTTCATGGTTCCATGCTGAAACACGTACAGTCGATGGTGGAGGATGAAGGTGCATCTTTTTTTTTTAAACGAGGATTCAAGACTCAAGCCAGACCACGGCTTTAGCCGTGGTAGTTGATTCAACCGGTTGGAAATATTTTCATTGCCGGTATGACATAACGGGTGATATTTTTCGTCCGGAATTGCCGGCGTGTACCATCAATCCTGAGGAGATTAGGAATGGAAATCACCATTGCACACTCGTACGAGGAGATGAGCGTTCTTTCAGCGCAAATCATCGCGAAGGAGATCAAGAGAAAGCACGATCTGGTTCTCGGTCTTGCGACCGGAGACACACCGGTCGGCACCTATCAGGAACTGGTCAAGATATATACCAGCGAGGGCCTGGACTTTTCGAAGGTGACCTCGTTCAACCTCGACGAATACGTAGGTCTTGCGCCGCTCCACAGGAACAGCTACAACTATTTCATGCGGGAAAACCTTTTTAAACACATCAACATAAATCCATCCAAGGTCTTCGTCCCGCAGGGCAACACCGAGGATCCCGAGGAGTTCTGCACCTGGTACGAGGAACAGATAAGGAAAGCGGGCGGAATAGACCTCCAGGTTCTCGGCATAGGCGGTGACGGCCATATAGCGTTCAACGAACCGGGTTCCTCTTTCGCGAGCCGGACCAGGGTCAAGGCGCTCTATGAACAGACGATCATCGACAATTCACGTTTTTTCGACAGCATCGAAGATGTGCCCAGGTTTGCCATAACGATGGGAATTGGAACGATTCTGGAAGCCAGGAAGATACTGCTCATAGCCAACGGAGAAAAAAAGGCTGATGTGGTCGCTCAGTTCATCGAGGGTCCCGTGACCAGCCAGATCACCGCTTCCGCGCTGCAGCTGCATACTTATGTCAATGTGATCCTGGATGAGGCTGCAGCATCGAAGCTGAAAAGAACCGAGTATTACAACTGGGTACGCGATAACAAGCACCTCGTTCAGAAGAAAGTGGGACGTTAGGATTCAGGATCCGGCCGGCAGGACCCTGAACCTGACGCTGTGCAGCGGTGGTCAGGACACCACGCACCGGGTCAGCCGCGGGTCGGCAGTTGCCGGTCGCAGTCGCGTCCATGTCATTTCGAGAGAATTCCCCATCCCAGCCATCACAAAAAAGGAACTGTTCGTATGAGTGACCCGCTTGCCGTTTTCGATCCGGACAACTTCGACCGCCTCGAGTTTCCGCGTTGCGTCGCCCGCATCCGCGACAGGCGTTCGGAAATGCTCCGCAACGCGCGCGCCCTGCGGAGTGACGAGATTTCACGGCTGGAAACGCAGGGCAATCATGCGGGAAACTGGGGAGCCATCAGGGTGGCGGAACGGTTCTCCACGGATCACATTCACGACAACAGGTTTTTCGGGAACTGCTTCCTCGGTTGTTTTTCAGGAGTTCCGGGGGCCGATCATGATCCGTTTCCCTTTCCTTCCGGGATCTATGACAGTATCGTTTTCGACTCGGTAATAGGTAACGAAAGCCGTATCGTCAATGTCAGGGGCATGCGGAATTACTTCATCGATGAGAATGCGGCCGTGTACAACACCGGTACACTCGCCTGCGCACCCGAAACGGTTTTCGGCAACGGCCGGGAAATCGTCATCGGAATCGAAACCGGAGGGCGTGAAGTGCTCGCACTGGCCGACATGACCGTTGCGCTCGCCTGGCATCTTTCGGTCCGCCGCGAAACAGAGGAAAGGTACCGGAAGCTGGCGGCAACTTATATGGATCGGGTCCGCATCGGATTCGGTGTGGTCGAGACCGGGTGCCGGATCGGCAATTGCCCGTGCATCACCGACGCCTACCTCGGCGCGGGTGCCTGGTGCGACCATGCGACCCTTTTGGCCAACAGCACCGTTTTGAGCAGCGCCGAAGAGCCGGTCCGTATCGGAGGCGGCGCATATGTCCGGAACAGCTGTCTGCAATGGGGCAGCCATGTCGATTCCATGGCCATCGTGGATGATTCGCTGCTGACCGAGCACTCCCACGTCGAACGGCACGGCAAAGTGACGCACAGTATTGTGGGCCCGAATACCGGTATTGCCGAAGGAGAGGTGACGGCCAGCCTCGTGGGACCTTTTGTCGGATTTCACCATCAGTCGCTTCTTATAGGCGCGCTATGGCCTGAGGGAAAAGGAAACGTGGCATACGGGGCCAATGTCGGATCGAATCACACGTCAAAGGCGCCCGACCAGGAGATCCTTTGCGGAGAGGGAATGTTTTTCGGCCTCGGTTCCAATATCAAGTTTCCTGCGGATTACAGTCGCGCTCCTTACAGTATCGTCGCCACCGGAGTCACGACACTGCCGCAGCGTATTTCGTTCCCTTTTTCACTGATCAACGCCCCTTCGCACCGGTTCGACGGAGTTTCGCCCGCTTATAACGAAATCATCCCGGGATGGGTCTTGTCCGACAATCTTTACATGGTGCAGAGAAACGAAGGCAAATTCAGGAAACGGAACAAGGCCAGGCGATCGACATTCATTTCCGATGTGTTCCGTCCCGACATCGTGGATATGATGATCCGGGCGAGGGACGTCCTGCGCGATGTCACACCCGGAAAGGAACTCTATCTTCAGGACGAAATTCCCGGACTGGGAAAGAACTATCTCACGGGTGCCAACCTGCTCAAATCCATCGAGACCTATTCCACCTATATCGAAAGGTACTGCCTGGACGGTCTGTTCGAACGCTGCAACTGTGTGATGGAAGCGGGAATTGGAGAGGACGAGCTGATGAGAAGGGCTTTAGGGGAATTCCCGGAACCTCGGTTCTGGAATCATCAGTTGCGGGCAGGAATCGACGAAGGGTATTTTTCGCGTTCTGTAAAGACCAATCTCGAACGTTATCTCGGCCTGATCGACCACTCCGCATCCGCGATACTGTCGGCGAAGAAAAAAGACGACATTCGCGGAACCGCCATCATGGGGGATTACACTTCGGTGCACGGCGACGCGGAAGAGGACGGATTCGTCGCTGAGACACAAAAGAAAGCTGAAGAACTGCGATGCAGCGTTTCGCGCATGATGGAACTGCTCACGCATTGAGATCACCGGTCGCCCGCGTCCTTTTTCCGCACGTGGCCCGACAGGTTTGGACTCAACGCACGAACCTGGATACGGTAATTCCATGCGTTCGTTTCGAAAGCGTACCGTACAGGAACAGTCTGCCTCCAATATCGAACAATTCACAGCCGGACGGACCGGGGCGGCGGTCATGACCATTGACATGCAAAACGGTGCCGTTTTTTCCAGGTGAGGCGACCGCGCGGTGAACATCGCCTGCCGGAACGGCTGTGGCGACAGGGCCTTTGTTAAGGCCGGCGTATTGCCGGACCGTTGATTTGACACTGTCTACAGGATCGAGGTCGTAGGAATAGGGCAGTGTCGAAGAATTCCAGAATTCACAGCCTGTCTGAGAGATCGTATTTTCGCCGGAGCTCCCTGTAAACAGGTTGCCTGTCTGACAGATGAAGCCATTTGGGAGATCGTCGACCGGGAACTTGTCGGTCGACATCGGCAGTACGACATTTTCGTAATGGCAGTTTTCCACTTTCGCATGGGCTCCATCGCGCGCGGCGAGTCCATAATCGTCGATGTCGCAGAAATAGTTGTTGAACAGGTGCGCAGTACCGAACCGCAGACTCGGGTTTCGACCTGATGTGCGGGAAAAGAAGTTGTGATGGTAC
>CAZGVZ010000451.1:0-667 GCA_964529145.1 uncultured Fibrobacteraceae bacterium
CGGCCTCTCCTCGGCCACCGCCGACGCCCTGGAGAACGCCTCCGAGGCCGATATCATCATTGTCAATACATGTTCCGTGACCGCAGGTACCGAGTCGAAAACGAAACGCATGCTCCGTGTGCTTTCCGGAGAAGCGCCCGGGGCTCGGATCCTGGTGACCGGCTGTTGCGCACAAAATCTCCCGGAGGAACTCGGTAAGATCAGGGGGGTCGCCTGGGTGGTCGGCAACAGTCATAAAAGCCGGATCGGGACGATTCTGTCGGAGAGCGCCGGGGGCGTTTTCCGGACCTGCGGCGAATCGTGGAACGCGGAGCCGCTCACGGTCAACCGAAAGATCCTTCCCCCCGATACACCGTCGATCAGGCGTACGAGGTTTTCCGTCAAGATACAGGAGGGATGCGATTTTCGCTGTTCTTATTGCATAGTTCCCATGCTGCGGGGACCTGCGCGAAGCGCCCCGCTGAAGGATATCCTGGCAGTTTGCGCGAAGGCGATCGAATCCGGGTACAAGGAGATCGTGGTGACCGGTACCCATATCGGTCAGTACCGCCACGAAAACGGAGGCGGACTGCCCGATGTCATAACCGGGATATGTGCGATCGACGGAGATTTTCGCTTACGGCTCAGCTCACTCGATCCGAGAGATTGCACCGACGCGCTCCTTTCG
>CAZGVZ010000451.1:677-4147 GCA_964529145.1 uncultured Fibrobacteraceae bacterium
CCTAAGCTTTGCGATCATTTGCATGTAAGTCTTCAGAGCGGCTGCGGCCAGGTGCTCGAGGCGATGAACCGTCCTTCCCGGATCACCGAGGAGTGCATGGAACGGCTGGCCGGTTTCAGGAGAACCTTTCCGCGTGCCGCTCTGGGGGCCGATCTGATCGTCGGATTTCCCGGAGAGAATGAAAGCCATTTCGAGACGACCTGCCGGAACATCGAAAAGATCGGCTTGAGCTACGCGCACATCTTCCGGTACTCACCCCGGCCCGGGACCGCCGCGTTCGGCTGTGGCGGACAGGTAAGTGAAACGGAAAAGAAGTTGCGCAGCATCCGTATCAGGGAAATAGTGAAGGGCGGTCGCGGTTCTTTCATGAAGAGCGTGCTTCAGTCGCGGCAGCGTATCATCGTCGAATCCTGCACTCCAGTACGCGGGGTCACGTCGAACTACATTCGGGTGGAAATACCTGACTGCGCGGGTGCACACAATTCGTGGATGGATATCCTGGTCACGGGTCCGGCAAGCGGAAAATTCTGGAAGGCTCAACCTCTATACAGCAAGGTGGCGTGAATGCGAAAAACAGACGAGTCGTCTACCCGCAACGGCAATGAAAAATATCGCAGATTCATCGAACAGATCGACAATCTCCCCTCGTTTCCGGCGATCGTTTCGCAATTGATCAAAGTGGTGAATTCCCCCGACACATCGGCGGAAGATGCGGCACGGCTCATTCAGAGGGACCCGGCGCTCACCACCAAGATGCTCAGACTCGCGAACAGCGCCTTTTACGGCATTCCGCGCAGCATCTCCTCGGTCGCGAGCGCGGTGGTCATTCTGGGATTCAATACCATAAGGTCTCTTGTGCTAAGCGCCACTGTGATGAAGATGTTTTCCGGAACGGGTAAGCAGGCGATCGACAAGGAACGTTTCTGGAAACATTCCATAGTGAGCGCCATGGCCGCCAGGATAATCGTACGCCAGTTCTTCAATGTTCGGATGATGGACCCCGAAAGCGCGTTCTGCGCAGGTATTCTCCATGATATCGGAAAACTCATTTTCAGCGAATTTGCCGGGCAGGACTATGGTGAGGTGTTCGATCGGGCGCAAAAAGAGGGAATCACGGTGCTCGAAGCTGAACGGAACGTGCTTGGAATCACCCATTGCGATATCGGAAGGATCCTCGCAGACAAATGGGCTCTGCCGCTCGACCTGGAATACGCTTTGGTTTTCCATCATGAACCCATGAAAGCCGATTCTCTGACGGATCTGGTGACTACCGTCCATCTCGCGGATATAATCACTCATCGCCTTGGTACCGGGCTGTGGGACAACGAACCGACGACACCCGAATGGGAGCAGGCACGATCCGTGCTGCAGATCGGTGATGCGGATTACGAACAAGTGATGAAAACTTTATCGCAAAACATGGACAAGTCCGAGGAGTTCATCAATATCATCAAATAAATACGACCGGCACCATGTCACCCCAGACGTCGCATACGATCACGCCCGGTCGATATTCAAGGTGCCCAATGGATCAGAAGCTTCTTTTCCGAGCCATCGAGCGGATACCGGTACCCTCGTCCGTGCTGTGCCGTCTCGCCCGGGTCACCGGTAATCCCACAGCTTCCGCCTCGGATGTCGCAGCCACCCTGCAGCTCGATCCGGCGCTTTCCGGCAAAGTGCTGCGCCTGGCCAACTCCGCCTACGTAGGAATCCCGCGCACCGTCTCTTCGCTTCCCAACGCGGTGGTGCTGCTCGGTATGAAGCGGATCTACGCGCTCGCGATCACTTCGGAGCTGATCGCGCCCCTTCTGGATTCTTCGCGGCTTCCGTTTTCAACGGCCCGGTTTCGCCGCCATTCCGTTACCGTCGCCTTTATCGCCGAGGCTATAGGCCGCTGCCTCAAGAGGTACGATTCCCTCGACGAGCACGAATTGTTCTCCTGCGGACTGCTGCACGACATCGGAAAGCTTCCGGCGGGAACCGTCGATCCCGAGGGCGTGACCTCCGTGTACCGGCGGAGCAGGAAGCTCAGGATCCCCTTTTTCAGGGCCGAAAAGGAGGAAATGTCCCATACGGCTCTCGGTTTGACTCTCGCGAACAAATGGCATTTTTCCCCGGAACTGTCCGCCTGTATACGCGGCCACCACACTCCCGTATGTTTTCCGGAATTGCATCGGCTGGTTTCCGTAATCCATATTGCGGATGTCATGGCCCATCTGCTCGGTGTAGCGACCTATCCGGACGAGAAGGCGCCCCAGGTGGACGATGCCGCGCTCGAGGCGGTCAGGCTGCCGCCCGAACGTCTTCGCGTCATCGGGGAAGACGCGCTCAAACAGCAGGAAAAAATCGCTTCGATGCTCGAAATCCTGGATGTTTAAGGCACGGGAGTTCCCGCTTCGGGTCAATTACCGCTGCGGTTTCGCCGTTGGCGTGCCCCGCGGGCGGACCAGGCGGTACGGCAAGAGAACCTCTCGATCCAGACCAGCCGTCCACTGCATGCGAAGTCGCTGGTTTTTTCGTGAATAATCCCGGGGAAGGATTTTCACATACGCATGCACGGGCGATTACCTCGACTGGAGAGGCGTCTCCGCATTGCCGTGCGTAGTGCAATCACAGGTACTTCAACCAATTCGGGACAGATATGAATCTATTGAATCGCCTCAGGGAGGGTCTCAGCAAGACCCGTTCGCAAATCACGTCTATTCTCGGTCGTGAAGGACAGTTCAACGACGAATTCTACGATGCGCTCGAGGACGCACTCATTTCCGCGGATCTGGGAGTCGAATTGGCCTCGGAAACCATCGACGCCCTGAAGGAACGCATCCGTGAGGAGAGGATCGCCACCCTGCATGACGCATACGAGGCGATGAAGGCTATGCTCGCCGAACAGTTGCGCGTGGAGCGTCAGCCCGACGAGTTCCCGCCGAAGCCTTGGGTCATTCTTGTGGTGGGAGTAAACGGGGTAGGAAAAACCACAACCATCGGAAAACTGGCCCGTGAGCTTCGGGGAAAGGGAAAGAGCGTCATGCTGGGCGCCGCGGACACGTTCAGGGCGGGCGCGATCGAGCAGCTGCAGATCTGGGCCGGACGAACCGGATCGGAGTTCGTCTCGCAGCATGCGGGAGCCGACGCCGCTTCGGTCGCCTACGATGCGATGGAAGCCGCGAAAGCGCGGGGTGTCGACGTGCTGATTCTGGATACAGCCGGAAGACTGCACAACAAGATCAATCTCATGAACGAGATGGAAAAGATGCTCAGGGTGATTCAGCGGAACACGCCTCACGCGCCAAACGAGGTGCTTCTGGTGGTGGACGCGACGACAGGGCAGAACGCGATCAGGCAGGTGGCGGCATTCAACGAGATACTCGGGATTACCGGCCTGGTGATAACGAAGCTCGACGGAACGGCCAAGGGTGGGGTGGCGCTGGCTCTCGCCAGGACCTACGGCATTCCCATCAAGAAGATCGGTG
>CAZGVZ010000452.1:0-4135 GCA_964529145.1 uncultured Fibrobacteraceae bacterium
CAAGCCATGTGGAAAGAGCGACGAAAAACATCGAGGGGTTCGCTTCCGATGCTTCCACTGCGCTGAACCAGAAGGTGCTGCCGAACGCGCAAAAAAGTCCCGCGACCACTCCTCCGGTATAGACTGTGATACGTTTCCAGGTTGTATCCGGAATTCCAGTGAACGAGGTTACCGCCCGCACGGTGATGAGGTACACCACCATGGCGGTGCCCGCGCTGAACAGGAGAACCAGGAAGTTCATTCTGTATCCGATGTCGCTGAAAAAGGGAAAAACGATGCTCGCGACACGGAACATGGCCATGAAAAGAATGTTGCCCGGCGGATGGGGTACGCCGAAGGAAGCGCCTGCGGCGATATACTCACCGCAATCCCAGAATGCGACCGTGGGAGCCATAGTGAAAAAGTAGGCGAGAGCGGAAATCGCAAAAACCGCAACCGCGAAAATGCGATTATTTCGGGTGTGAATCAGTTCCATGCGGAGGACCATCCTTTCCTGAGACAGTGGTCGTTTCAACCATATTTTTATGAATAGAATCGATAATTCCATTGACGAATTTTCCGGAATCCTCGGAGCCGAACGTTTTCGCGAGTTCCACCGCCTCGTCAATCACTACCTTGACGGGGACCTGATGGAAAGAACACAATTCGGTTACCGCAAGGCGTAGAATGTTGCGGTCGATGGCGGCCATCCTTTTGATATCCCAGTTCGCAGCGCGGTTTTTTATCAATTCATCGACTTTCATCTGTGTGTTGTACAATTCGGTGAGGAGTTCATGCGCGTACTTGATGACCGCTCCGGAAAGGCTGCTTCCATCGGCGATCAGCTCCATCATGCCGCGCCACTCGGAAGTTTCTCCGGTTTCACAGGCATAGAGGGTTTGCAGCGCAAGTATCCTGCTCCGGTGCCGGTTGCCCGGCATCAGTTCGTTTCGTTTAGAGGTTTCGTTGTTCATGAATTCCGGAAAACCGTTGCCTTTTCGGGTTGTTGAATTGAGTGTACGCCATCGCTATCCCGAATCCGGGCGCATTGCGGATACGATGCTGCGGGGTTATGGCGGACCTCCGAACCTTCGCTCGGCAGCCGCATCCCAGGTTCCATCTGTATCTGTAAAAAGTAAACACTGTCCATTCAAAGGTTCCGAAGGAGTTGCCGCGGTAGTCCATCCGCTCATTACCACTTCGAGAACAGATCCGCCATTTCGATCGCGTCCATCGCGGCATTCCATCCCTTGTTTCCCGCCTTTGTTCCCGCGCGTTCGATCGCCTGTTCTATGGTATCGGTCGTTAGAATGCCGAAAATCACCGGCAGGTTCTGCTGCAAGCCAACTGCGGCTATTCCCTTGGTCACCTCGGCCGCTACGTATTCGAAATGAGGGGTTCCGCCGCGTATTACGGCTCCAAGACAGATAATCGCGTCGAAATTTTTCGACTGAGCGCATTTTTGGGCCGCAAGGGGGATCTCGAAAGCTCCCGGCACCCAGACCAGGGTTATCGAATCCGCGGCGACGTTATGTCTGAGCAAACAGTCCATCGCGCCCTCGATGAGTTTTCGGGTGATCATCTCATTGAACCGGCTGGCGACAATTCCGAAATGTTTTCCGGAACCGTCGAGGAACCCTTCCCTTACGGTTGACATATAAAACCTCCTTCGAGCAGGTGACCGAGTTTTTCCTTTTTGGTCGTCAGATACCGGGCGTTCTCCTTTTTAGGCAAGATCTCGAGAGGCACCCGCTCGACCACTTCGAGTCCATATCCCTCGAGGCCGACGATTTTTCGGGGGTTGTTGGTCATAAGCCTGATCTGGCGTATTTCGAGATCCGCGAGAATTTGCGCGCCGATCCCGTAATCCCTCAGGTCCGGGGCGAATCCGAGGTGCTCGTTCGCTTCGACCGTGTCCATCCCCTGGTCCTGAAGCTCGTAGGCCTTCAACTTATTGATCAGACCGATGCCACGGCCTTCCTGGCGAAGATACAGCAGCACTCCATTCTCCCTGCTGATGCGATCCATGGCGCAATGGAGCTGTTCACCGCAGTCGCATCGAAGTGAATGGAGAAGATCTCCGGTGAAACATTCCGAGTGAACGCGTACCAGAACCGGTTTTGTGACATCGATGGGATCCCGTTTCAGCAGGATATGCTGGGCTTTGGAGAGGGTCTCTTCGTAGGCTATGATTGTGAATTCCCCAAAACCGGTCGGGAGCCGGGCGGTAGCGGCACGCTGAACGAATTTCTCATGTGCGGTGCGGAAACGGATTAGATCGGCTACGGAAATGATCTTCAATCCATGGCGGGCGCTGAAAGCGGTAAGCTCCGGCATTCGCGCCATGGTTCCGTCGTCGTTCATGATTTCGCAGATCACCCCGGCAGGGTGCAGTCCGGCGAGGCGTGCGAGATCAACGGATGCTTCCGTCTGTCCGCTGCGGACCAATACACCTCCGCGACGGGCTCTGAGCGGAAACATATGCCCGGGCTTGATGAAATCCTCAGGTTTCGCTCCGGGATCCACCAGTTTAAGCACGGTTGCCGAGCGGTCCGCTGCGCTGATACCGGTAGTGGTTCCCTCGCGCGCCTCTACCGTTACGGTGAAGGCGGTCTCGAACCGTGAGCTGTTTTCCGCCACCATCATCGGTATTTTCAGTGTATCGAGCCTGCTCTCCTCCATCGCGATGCAGATGATTCCCCGCCCGAAACGCGCGAGGAAGTTAATCTTTTCCGGAGTGCATTTTTCCGCCGCAAAGGCTAGATCACCTTCGTTTTCACGATCTTCGTCATCGACGATGATCACGATATTTCCCTGGCGGAATTCTTCGATGATCTCTCGGATTTCGTTGAATGACTTCAAAATCCTGCCCTTTCCATCACTGAAAGGAGAGTGTTTCGGCCCAGAACTCCGGCAGGGGTATCCGTTTCCCGGAGCCGATGCAGGTAACGCGCGATTATGTCGCATTCGACATTGACTTTGTCGCCCGGATTCTTGAGTCCCAGGGTGCAGTTTTGCATCGTATGGGGTATCAGTGAAATGGTGATGAAGGATCGTACGCACTGAACGATGGTGACGCTTACGCCATCAAGCGCTACCGATCCCTTTTCAGCCATAAACACGGAAAGTCTCTCCGGGATTGAAACAGTTCGTAATATGCTGCCCCTCATCTCGCGATCGTGGCTGATTGTTCCAGTTCCATCCACATGTCCATATACGAAATGGCCCTCCAGACGACTCCCGATTACGAGGGCGCGTTCCAGATTGACCCTACGACCCACGGTAATGTTCCCCAGTGTGGTGCGCTCGAGTGTTTCGATTACGGCGCTGAACACCATCCGCTCTCCGGACCACCGCTCGAGCGTGAGACAGATCCCGTCAATCGAGACCGAACCTCCGATCGTGACCGGAAAATCATTCAGGTCGGGTTTGACGGAAAGCTGTGCCGTCGTACCCTCCCTGCGGACTCCGAGTACTGTGCCGAGAGATTCGATGATGCCGGTGAACATACTGAAGATGGCCCTCGATAAGGGATGAGGATAATTGAAATCTGCCGAAACCTGAACAGGATTATGGGTCACTTCCGTTTTTTCGAACGCAGGTATCCGGTGCAACGGCACCGTTGATTTTCCTCGCTTCTCCTTGCGCGATCTCACCTCATCACAAGTTAAAGGTCCGAATCAGGTAAAAATACTCACACAGGGGAGAATGATGCAACTTATCTTCCGGCCAAGGTTATATCCTTAGTGCTGAAGGTACCCGGAAACACCTTCGGGAAGGACCGGAATTCCAGTGATGTACATATCGTCGCCGGTCACGACGTTCCTGCGGTCTTTGAGGCGGATGCCACTCGCGACAGGCAATCCCTTTTGAAACCAGATTCCATCTATACCCTTCCCAAGCACCTGGTTTCCATAAAACAGGTACAGGCGGTTTACGAGTCCCGCTTCGAGCAGTGTCGATGCGATTCTCTGTCCGCCTTCCACGAGAACGCTGGTAAGGTTCTCGGAGAACGCCATTTCGGAAAACACACGCATGCTGTCCGCAGGGCCGCTCTCCCCCGTATACCAGAATTCGATGCCGGTTCTTTTATCCACTTCGATACGTCTCCGCGTCTTTTTCCTGATCACTACTATGCTTCGTGTTTTTCGCGCGT
>CAZGVZ010000453.1:0-2997 GCA_964529145.1 uncultured Fibrobacteraceae bacterium
AACTCTGTATCTGACTCACCTTCTTTACGTTCAGGTTTAGGAATATTCAAATCTGGTCGTGGGATACATGGAAACGAATCCAAAAAAGATTTGAAGTAGTTAATCCATTGAATCCCAAATTCAAAGGGCGAAAGAAGAATTTGCGAAATCAGATTTATCCAACAACACTTTTCAGTGGCATTTTATGCTGTGGTTATTGTGGTGGAGAACTCCAACTTTATCGGTCTGCTGCCGGGGACAAACAGTGTTTTTGTCGCAATTCGCATGTAGGTCGGCATGATTGCAACCTTACAGCAAGCAAATCGTTGAATATAATTGAGCCCATTATTCTCGATTATGTCATCAACTCCATACTCCAGCCGGATATCGCAACCCAAATAGTCGAGGTTGCCAACCAATATCTTGAAGAAGAAAAGGCAAAACCATTGGTGGACACATCCGGTTTAAAAGCAACCTTGGACAACACAAAGGCCTCACAAAAGCGATTGATTGAACTGGTGAAGGGTGACGACGGAATCGATATGAAGCCTGTGCGAGAGGAAATCAAACGACTCTCCGCGACAATTCGTTCATTGGACGCAGAATTGGCTGCGGCAAATTCGCAGCAGCAACAGGCTTTCGTGTCTCCGCTTCAGATAGAAGACATTTTGAAAATATTCGAGAATGTGCGATCGATCCTGAACATGGATGTGGTGGCTGCAAATGAAGCACTTCGAAAGTTGCTCGGGAAAATATATGTACGTCAGGTGGAATCCGATGGGCGAAAACCGGTATGGGTGGCTCGAATTAAGACCAATATCGTTCCGTTGTTGGCAGAATACAAAAAAAAAGATGAAACTCCAAATTCGTGCGTCTTGGGTCCCCAGGCCGCACAGGAATGGAGTTTTTCAATAGAATTGGAACTGCCGCTCCGAAAACCATTTAAGTATGAAGTGATCGCGAAGGATGTTCAATTGCTACGCGAGCAGGGGAAAACATGGCCGGAAATCTCCTCAGCAATGGGATGTATAGCGAGCACTTGTGCACAGGCCTATCGATATGTGACGGAAAATATTCGACCGGCGGTGTATTCCAAAACATTGCTGGAGGCCAGAGCGACAAATCCAAATGTAAAAGGGAGGGCTTCCCATGTGGAAAAAATATCCGAAACGGTAATGGGGCTTCGGGAACAAGGTATGACGCAACAACAGATTGCTGATCATTTTGGAGTGTCAAGAAATATCGTGCAAATTGCAATACGACGTGCGGAATTGCGGCAAGGTGCGAACTGACCTGACAAAAGTCCAGATGTGGAGACCATGCTTTACATCAGTAGCGCATGAAATTGTTGGCCAAACCTTAGCCACACCGCCACTTGGCTGACGACCGGCGGATACCCAAACAAAATAGTTCTTTCCCTGGCTGAGGAATTGCAGACCGCTCTTTTGTGGTATCCAACAATAAATATTTTGACCAGTCGAAAATAAGCGTATAATGTTACGTAGCTGGGCGGGCCCGCCATCATTTGTCTGCCGAAAGGTAGACCTAGCAGCGAGTGCCTGTCCAGCTTTTTTTATGCGCTCAATTAATACCAGATCCGCTGGTGAACCCAAGAGACTCGAGAGGAGACAATTCCAAAGGCGTACCAAGTTCAACGCAAATAACAACTTGCGATATATGGACATAAGGGATTAAAATTGACACTTTAATACTACAACGAAAGATCGGTATTTTTGTGTCGCGGGCGTCCCGCCCGCGCGTATCGAGGGCATCCTGCCCTCGAAAAACGCCGTTTCCGCGACCGAGACGGTCGCGGCACACGCGGGCAAGATGCCCGCGACACGATCTTTCGTTGTAGTATTAATCGCGTAATCCTTACTCACGTAATCCCACATATACCTGGTTTACGATACTATATTTTTGAAATTTCTTCCTTATTTTTTCTCGCGGCTGCACGTACAATGTCTTCATTCGGGCTGTTTTTGATTTATCTATATCGGAACCCAAACGGGAAAGGAGACCCGCAATGAATCCCATCAAGATGATCCGCAAACTCGGGGCCGCCATCCGAGGCGGAGCCTCGTCGCGACAGATTTTCCTGGGCGCATTCCTCGGTTTTGCCGTCGGCATGACGCCGGGCGTGAACCTCACAATGATCCTCTTCCTCGTTCTGCTGCTGTTGCTGAATACGAACGGCTTTTTCGCGGGCGTCTCGCTGATTCTCGGAAAGGCGCTCTGCCTGCTGCTGGCACCGGTGACGTTCACACTCGGATATACGATGATCCACTCACTGGGCCTGGCGGGACTGGTGCGGGCGCTGGCGGATACGCCGGTGCTGGCGCTGCTGGATTGGCAGGTGTACTGCGTGATGGGTTCGCTGCCGTTTACGATCCTCCTCGGCGGAGGATTGGCGGTAGCGGCGACGACGGCCATGCGGAAAATTCGCCTCGCCGTCGTGGCGCTACAGGGCGACCACGAAAAACTCCGCGCCCTGTCGAACAAACCATGGACGAAATTCCTGCTCTGGCTGGCGCTGGGGAAGGGCAAAACCACCGTTGTGGAAGCATTGAAAATCCGAACGCCCCTGTTCCGCAAATGGCGACTCATCGGCGGAGCGGTCATTGCGCTGGTGTTCATCGTTCTGAGCATCCTGTACGTCGACTCGGCGGTGAAGCGAGGCATCGAAGGCGGGGCTGGATTCGCCAACGGTGCGGAAGTGAACCTCGACAACGCCGTCCTGTCTATCCTGCAAGGCAAGCTGACGCTGGAAGGTCTTCAGGTGACCAATCCCGCCCAACCCGATCAGAACCGCGTGTATGCGAAGAAAATCGTCGCCAAGGTCAGCGTCGCAGCCCTGCTGACGCGCCGGCTGGAAATGGACCTGATTTCCTGCGAGGAAATGAAGCTGGACACGATGCGGCAAACCCTCGGCCAGGTGTACCGCTCCGTCGCAGCCGAGTCAAAGGCGGCGGGGTTGAAGCTGCCCGTTGCGGCGGACGACGCGGCCGCTATGGCCGC
>CAZGVZ010000453.1:3007-4126 GCA_964529145.1 uncultured Fibrobacteraceae bacterium
AAAATCAAGAGCTTCAACGAGAATCTCAAAAAGGTCCGGGAGTATCTCAAGAGCGAAGAAAAGAAAGACGCCGCAGCCGATGCCGCCCAGACAGGGCCCAGCAAGGAAGAACTGATACAGCGTGCCGAGACGGAAGGCTATTTCCAACTGTCCGCGCAGGACGTACTGGCGAAGCGGCCCAGTTGGCTGATTCGCCAACTTGAGGTGCTGCACGTGGAAATCCGCGAGGATTTACCGACGTTCAATATCAAGGGCAAGAACCTTTCGAGCAATCCCGAACTGGTCGCCGAACCCATGAGCTTAAAGGCAGAGCCTGACGAGAAAGCCGTTGAGGAATGGAAAGCCAAGCTATTCGGCAAAAAGAACGGCGAGAAAAAAGACGGCCAGACGGAAGAAAAGAAAGGCGTGCTGGAGGGGTTAATCAAATAGCAAGTCACGTTGCGCTGTAACGATCGGCAAGAGGGTTGCACACGGAAACAAATCATGGTAACAACGCGCCATGAAGAAGAACAAACTCCAGATTCGCAACAGCACCGCCGAATTCCTGATCTTTACCCGACAGGCGGGCGAAGACGGCATTGAGGTCCGCGTCGAGGACGAAACCGTCTGGCTGACGCAGAAGCTGATGGCCGCGCTGTTCGAGGTCACGGTCCCGACGATCAATGAGCACTTGGCAAACCTGTATTCTCAGGGAGAAATCGTTGAAAGTTCAACTATTCGGAATTTCCGAACAGTTCAAAAAGAGGGCAGTCGGAATGTGACGAGGAATGTTGAATTCTACAATCTCGACGCCATTATCGCGGTGGGTTTCCGCGTCAACTCCGCCCGCGCCATTCAATTTCGGCAATGGGCCACGGGCGTCTTGCGCGACTTCGCCGTGCGCGGTTATGTACTGGATAAGGAACGGCTGAAGAACGGGGCCTTCTTCAACAAGGCGTATTTCGAGAATCTGCTGGCCGAAATCCGCGAAATCCGGGCGAGCGAGCGGAAATTCTACCAGAAAATCACCGACATCTACGCCACGGCCATGGATTACAACGTGGATGCCGAGACGACCAAAACCTTCTTTGCCACGGTGCAAAACAAGCTCCATTTTGCCATTCACGGGCGCACTGCCGC
>CAZGVZ010000454.1:0-4123 GCA_964529145.1 uncultured Fibrobacteraceae bacterium
CTCCAATATCCGAACCCGCAATTCCTTCCGGCGATACAGACCCGAAGTCTTCCTCTACTTTCATGGCCGGATCTTCCTCTCCGGCTGCCACTCCATCCTCAGCCGAACTCGTCGCAAGGGAAAAATCAGGTTCAGGCAACGGCTCCTCACCTGGTCTCCCTGGATCGAAAAGCTCGTCCAGCCGGTCTCCAATATCCGAACCCGCAATTCCTTCCGGCGATACAGACCCGAAGTCTTCCTCAGGTTTCGACGAAAAGAAGCTCAGTGTTTCCTCAAGCTCCTCCTGCTGCCTGTCCGCAGTAGTCGGCATGAGCTCGAAATCGCCCTGCGATTCTCCATAGGCACTGCCCGACTGGGGTGTGTCGGGAACATACGCATCACCCCAACTCGCAGGATTCTCGGTTGCAAGCTTCTCACCGGTGCCGGTTTGTTCCGCAGACAACGGTCTCGACCGGGAATCGGAAAACAGTTCCTCGAGCCGCTCCTGGATATCATCCCCCGAAACCTCATCGCCTCTTATGGAGCCAATGACTGCAGGACCCTGCGTTGTCGTGTCCTGGGTATCACCGGGATGCGTGGAGGAAAAAAACCCCATTATTGATTCATCATTCCCGTCGGAACGATCCGTAAAAGCCTCCTCCCTCACCTCCGTTTCGGAAAGTGAAAAACCGGTATCTCCCGCCTTTTCCCCGTCTGCCTGAAAAAGCTCCTCGATACGGTCGGAAATATCCGAGCCGGATATTTCAGCGGCGGGTGTGGCCGATTCCACATTTCCGGAAAAAGGATCACCGACATCCCCCCGAACGGCACCCGCTGAAATGCCGTCGCTCTCGACAACGGTCTCCGATACCGGTTTCTCCCCGAAAAGCGTAGACATCCGGTCTACGATATCGTTCCCCTCAACCGCACTCTCCTGTACCGGGTATCGACCTGATTCATACCCGGAGCCTTCAGAGGACTCGATCGTCCGCTGCCGGATTCCGGTTTCCCCTATGTCTCCCTCAGGCAATCCTGTACCTGCCGAAGAATCCCGGCTTTCGAAAGGAACGGAGACCTTTTCATCTGTCGAACTCAGGGAATCGGTTGCGGGTACCCCGTTCATGGATACAACCGGCGATTCGGTCCCTTTGGAGACCTGAAATCCGCTACAGAGCCGTTGTATGGATTTATTCAAGGGATCGATCTTCAAAAGAAGAGCATACAGACCGCCTGCATTCTCGTTCAGGCCCTGCCGCGCATAGATATCAGCAAGCATTTTCAATGCGATCTGGTTGCGGCGGTCGGATGCGCAAACCGCCGAGAACGCCTCGATAGCCTCGTTGTATTTCTGCTGTTCCAGGTAACAACGGCCCAGCAGTATCCTGCCGGTGGTGTAGAAGGGGTAATGGTCGAGCCCTTTGATGCAGAGGTCAATGGCCCGACCGATCTCCCCCTCTTTTCTGTATGCATCGGCGAGCCGTGCGAAACGAAGGGAATCGGGCCGATTCTGTAACTCGATTTCCAGGTCCTTTATCTCTTTTTCTCCCGAACGTGACGCCATCTCTACCTCCATATATAATTACAAGATTATCACTGGAGCAGTGAAAGTTCAAGCGCGGGATCGTGTTCCGCACGGCTTTAGAAGGCGTGCTTCCGCGTGAACAGCGGTTCCGCGCATCCCGGTTCCGATCATGTACGCCCCGGACTGGTGCTATGGCTACGCTTGCACAATGAGATACATTTCTCCGCAGTGCGGATGAGAAGCCTTACGCGAGCGGACCAGGGAGATCGCTCACCCTGTCGATAATACCCGAGGTGGAATATCCCTTGAGAAATGGAACGATCACCACTTTGCCTCCATACCGTTCGACAACTTCCGTTTCCGGCATCTGCGCCGGAGTGTAATCTCCCCCCTTGACGTGCACGTCGGGTCGCAGCGTCTCGAGAAATGACCGGGGATTCGATTCATGGAACACGAAGACATAGTCGACCATTTTCAACGCCCCGACCAGGAGAGCCCTGTCGTGTTCGTTCTGGACCGGCCGGGACGGTCCCTTGAGATTGGTCACACTACGGTCAGAGTTGATGCCGACCACCAGGATATCGCCCTGCAAAGAGGCATCGATCAGGTAGGCGATATGACCTGCATGGAGCAGATCAAAGCACCCGTTTGTGGTCACCAGGGTCTTTCCTCCCCTCCTGAGAGGTTCGACCATTCGCCGGATTTCATGAAGAGTTACCCCTGCAGAAAGGGGCGCAGTTTTCATCGCTCGACCTCCTGACCTCAAAGATCCATATACCTATTTTTGCGGCTTCGGGCCCATCGTCTCACGGGCTGTCCCGGGCGAAAGGACTTCTCCGGCTCGCATGGCATTGGATCACATGCGGCATACCCGACGAGAGCCCTGCGAGCCGGGATGATCGGCAGGTGAACCGCTGCCGAAATTCTCGGGTACGTTCCGTTGAGAACAAGCCTGCCGGACGGTTGTCACCTCGATCAGAATCACACGAATTGCAGGCTAATAAAATGATTTATCTAAATATACTTCACTTCATCCCGGTGGAATAGAGAATCAACTATCTCGACTATAAGCCGCGGTCTGACTTGAGCGGACTAAACGGAACAATAAAAACAGTGCGAAGCAATTTTCTCTGTCGAGCCTGGAAAAAAGTTCGATTCGTGATAAAGTTTTCATGTTTCATGCCGATAAACATAAAAGGGTAAAGTGGAAACAACCGGCACTTTTTAAAGTGCGGACCCATTATATCCGAAAAAAGAACAGGCGTGGTGCCGCCTGCGATTCAAGGGAATGAGTCTCTCACTACTCCAACAAGGATGTTGGCATGAGAATCAACAGTAATATTTCATCGATGAATACCAGGAATGCCTTGTTCAAGGTGAACAGGGATTTGGGCAAATCGATCGAACGGTTGTCGACCGGGCTCCGGATCAACAGAGCTTCGGACGACGCGGCCGGTCTGGGCATTTCGGAGAACCTCAAAACGCAGGTTCGGGGAATGAATCAGGCACTTCGCAACACGCAGGATACGATCGCGCTGCTGAATATTGCAGACGGAGCTCTCACTGAGCAGGCAGCCATCATGCAACGAATGCGGGAACTGGTCATTCAGGCGAAAAACGATACCTATACTCAGACAGAACGGGATTACATGGGAAAAGAGTTCGGAGCGCTCATGTCGGAACTCGACCGGATCGCCGCGACTACAAAGTACAACGGAATGACGCTCTTCGCGGTTCCCGAACAAAGCGGCAACAATGTCAACGGTATTTATTCATCCCCTGCAGATGATGAAGCTCCTGAAACGGCACATAAAACGAGACAATCTAACATATTACCGAACGGAGGAGCGCTGGGCGACTCCATGGACGGAGGAAGCGGTCACCATTTCAACATGATGATAGGGAGCAACTATTCCGCTACCGACGCAGCCGCGTACGTCACGTCAAACAACAACAACTACTTCCGGCCCTCAGCGGAAAACCTCGTTACCATCGCGCTCGGCCAGATGGACACAAATGCCCTGTTCCATATGGCACCCAACAACGCTTCTCCTGATATGGAACTCGATGGAACCGGACTTTTCGGGGATTTCACATGGGATCCGGAACACGATTTCGGAGACGGATTGCTGGATTTTGCCCTGGGAGGGGCTACGGTTTCCGATAAACTGGACACGATACTTCGCCTCATCGACGGGGGAGGTTCAGTCTCGAGCGAAATCAAAACGATCGTCTTCAGCAATGCCGCCGCGGCGAGTCCGACCGGTCTCGACCGGATCAACAAGATGAGGGCGAATATCGGCGCCATGATAAACAGAATGGAACATACGGTCAACAACCTCATGAACCAGGAAACCAACACACAGGCAGCCGAATCGCTCATCAGGGATGCGGATTTCGCCAGGGAAACCGCGGAGTTCACCAGAAGCCAGATACTGTCGCAATCATCAACAGCGATGCTGGCGCAGGCGAACACACTGCCCAATTATGTCATGCAGCTGTTGAGATAGACCTCGGAAGCCGGACCGGTTGCGGCACAGATTTCTTTTATGGTATCTTTTAATGGATTCCATGAAGGGAGCGTATGCCGGTTTACGCCACACTCGCAGGCAGTCAGATTCT
>CAZGVZ010000455.1:0-4107 GCA_964529145.1 uncultured Fibrobacteraceae bacterium
CGGTTATCACGTCTACTTCGGCCATCTCCACAATCACAGTTCCGTTTCGGACGGTAAAGGAACACCTTCCGAAGCTTACGGTTACGCGAAGGACGTTTCCGGTCTCGATTTTTTCGGTCTCGCGGACCATGCCGGAAGAATATCTCCCGAGGAGTGGGCCGCTACCGGAGAAGCCGCCGACCGCTTCAACGAGGATGGCTCATTCGTGACCTTCCGGGGATTCGAATGGACTTCGGGGTGGAATTACGGCCATGTCGCGGTTATCGGTACCGCGGATTTCTGCACCGAGTCGCAGAAATCCACCAATAATTTCGATGAACTCTGCGCCTGGCTCGCTCGGCACGACGGGATCGCGTTTTTCAACCATCCCGGACGTGAAGACAAACGCGACAGGGAGTTCGGCCATTTCCTTGGTCCGATTTCGGAAAAGGTCGTCGGCATGGAGCTGTGGAACAAAGACGACGGCTTCTCCGAATACCTCGACAACGACGGTTATTTCACGACGATCGGTACCAAAGGATACTACGACGAGGCCCTGACGCGGGGCTGGAAAATCGGCGCCGCGGGATCTGAGGACAACCACCGCGGGACGTGGGGTTCGGGGAATTATCGAATGGCGATCCTCGCATCCGGTCTCACCAGACATGACCTTATGGAAGCGATGAAGGCCAGGCGTTTCTACAGCACTCTCGACGAGAATCTCGCGCTGTCGTTCAGAATCGACGGAAACGAAATGGGCTCGACCGTGACACAGAGCGGGCACCTCGCGCTCGAGGTGGAGGCTTCGGACGGGGATGGCGAGCGGTTTTCCGAGCTCACGCTCTGCGACGGATCGGGCCCAGTGAAAGCCTGGCGTCCCGACACGGCGCACGTTAATATCGGAGAAACGATCGAAACGCCGCAGGGCCGCTATTGTTATATCCGGATCAGGCAGCAGGATGGTTCTGAAGCGGTATCCTCCCCCATCTGGATAAAACCGTAGAGACGCCATCCATCGAGAGACGCCATACCATGGCGTCTCTACAATGAACACCACGAAATGGTCTAAATTGGGCATGACGATAAATCCCACCGGATCCACGTAAACCACCCATGAACCAGATAAACTTATGTAAAAAAATTTTACATATTTTCAATATTTTTACACCTCGATAAAATAGATGGCAAGATTCCTTTATAATTAATATGGCATAATTTTCGCTATATTGTGGTCAAACTTTTTCCACAAGGAGTGTACATGAGACTGCTCAGAGGAATTGCAACAGGAATCGCATCGTCAGCACTGCTCTTTTCAGCCACCGCCATGAATATCACCCTCGAGGACGGTAACACGCAATGGGAACCCGGATATTATTGGGATGCTGCGTGGATGGGTACCCCCGCCGAGGACAATGAAGTAGAGCCGGGCTGTGAAACAGGACAGAACTGGGATCTCGAAGCATTTCTACTCAATGGCACCACGCTGACAGTGGTCGGCGGCTATGACCTGAAGAATGGATACGACGGTACATACACCGGAGATCTTTTCGTCGATATCGGTGGAGAAGCAGGGTACGATTTCGTCTATGATATCAACTGGCTGTCGGGAAGCTACGGATTGTATTCCGTCGACCAGGGAACCGTCAGCAATATCTCCATGTATCCGGAAAGGATAATAAACGCATCGTCGAACCCGGTCGGATTCACCGCCGCGGCGAATCAGACCGCCCTTCGGACCGGTAGCATGACGTACCAGTCAGGCATAACGAGCGGCAGCGCGCTCGTTAGCGCAACCGGGGATGAGGATGCTGGAGCACTGAAAGGCGCGAAAAACTGGAATAGCACAAAAATCAATGACAAACATAACGTAGCCTCGTTCGACGTATCGTATTTCGCCGGAGAGGATGCCGTCTTTCATCTTACGATGTCGTGCGGAAACGACGATCTCAAGGGCGGCTCATCCGTTCCTGTTCCGGAACCCGGGGCGGTATCTCTTTTCACCCTCGGTCTGGTGTGTCTGGGCGGCTGCTTTCTCTCACGGAGAAAGCGTTAACACGACACTGCATAAAAGTTGCAGGGCGCATCTCTTCCTGGGAAGCGCCCTTTTTATTTCTTGAGGCATTGGTTCATTGCCTGCCGTGTGTTATAGCATCCGTAAAAATTTTCCGGTGGTTCAACACGAGGAACCACCGGTTATGCAGGTGGAGTGAAAAAGTACTTGGAATGCATGGCATTCTCCTTGTTTTTCGTGGATTACCGGAGCACGCCATTGCGCGTCTCTGCATGTGTGGTGATTTGACTGAAGAGTCGATCACGGTACTCGTTTGCAGGGGCGTAAATAGCCGCTTGCGCCGGCATAAATTGACTTTACAGGAATGCGCAGCCTCGCGCACGGTGCGATCTGGAGCCGGATATCCTGAAAACCTTGGCCTGTGGCCGTTCCACGGCCCCCGGCCTCGACTAAGCGCGTCCCTTATGGTAGATTAGGTATTCCGGAGGCCCGTATGCGTATTCCCTTCAAGGCGTGGTATTTCAGATCGACTATCGACGAGGAACTTGTCCACCGAAAATTCCAGGAGTTCACCATCGAATTCCTCGATCCCCTCCTCATCAAGATCGATAACGCCCACAGGGTCATGGTCACCAGTTTCGGCGCGGTCGTATTCTTTCCGTTCGATGAGGCGATCGCCAAACTCGTGTCTTCGCGGATTCTCGAAACGATCAGGGACCGGTCGGTCGAGAAAGAACTCGAAGACCGGCTGACAGTGGAAATCGGCACGCCCGAGGACCGGTTCCTTCACAATGAAGTCCATCTCAGGGAATCGGATTCCACTCCAACCAGACTCAGGATCATAGCCATGCTGCTGGCGCAGTCGGTTGCGCTCGATCATCTCGAACGTGAGACCGACATCGCGCTCCACGGATTCACGCAGTACCTCGAGGACCTCCGGGAACGGGGGCGGATCCGCATGTCTTCGCGAAGAATTCTCAAAAACATCGGGTTCGCGATGCAGACCCGTTTCATGGTGCTGAGCAACGTGGCGCTGTTCGACAAGCCGGCGGAGACCTGGGAATCGGAATCGATCGAAAATCTCTATCAGGAGATGGTAGATTTTTTCGATATCGTCGAACGTCAGGAAGTGCTCTCCACGAAACTCGATTTCATAAGCGAGAACACAAGGATCGTGTTCGAAGTGCTTTCCTCGCGTAAAAGCCACTACCTGGAATGGATCGTCATTATCCTGATCGGCATCGAGATCGTGGGGCTGGGTCTTTACGAAATCCTGAACGCGGTCACGGGAAAGTGAAAGAGCGGATGCCATCCATGCCTCGACCGACACTCTTCTTCCTATTCATGGTCCTCATCTGCACCCCGGCATTCCCGATCATCGTCTGGAACGGAGAGATCGTCCCCGCATGGCCCGAAAAACCGCCTGTCTTTCTCGCCAAGAACGCAGCCGGCCCATCCGAATCCGATTCAGAGGGTTTCGGGTTTTTCACCCGTCCTGTCGGAACGGTGTACTGTCTCACCATGATCGTCGATTTCAGCGACGAGCCCTCCCGTTTCACCAGGGAACAGGTCGACGCATGGCTCAACGAACCCGGCTTCACCATGGGAGCCACCAACGGCTCGGTACGGGACTATTTTTACGAATGCTCGAACGGGAAACTCGAGCTGGTCAACGACGTGGCGGGGTACTATCGGGCGAAAAATACCAGGGCATCGTATGAGTCCGCTTCAGGGTACACCGGAAGCGACGAGCTGATTGACGAAATGATCGCCCATTTCGATCCGTCGGTCGACTTCTCGAAATACGACAACGACGGCAACGGTACGACCGAAGCGATCAACTTCGTCTACGCCGGAAGCGGCAAGACCTGGGGACAGGGGCTCTGGCCTCATTCCGGGTATTTCGGAAGAAAACGGGACAACGTGACGATCGGCAGATACAACATGAGCGACATGGGAACGAGCCTCACGCTCTACGTGTTCTGCCATGAAACCGGGCACATGCTCTTCGGATGGCCCGACCTTTACTGGTTCGGCGATTACTGCATCATGGGAAACCGCATGAGCGACGCGAATCCTCAGGCTGTGAACGATTTCTTCCGCGCCGACCAGGGGTG
>CAZGVZ010000456.1:0-4104 GCA_964529145.1 uncultured Fibrobacteraceae bacterium
CAGGCTTTTCCCCGCATGCACCAGGGAATTCTTCAGACGAGGATGATTTTCGATAAAGCTCCCAACCTTTTCCAGGGCGGGTTCCATCTGCCGGGGTACCGTGAGCAACTCGTACCCCTGGAGTGTCTCCTCTCCGTTGAATACATAGACGGTCATAATCCATGCCAGGGGAAAGCCGATCATGAGGAACAAAAAACCGACGATCAGCGGCAGGCTGATGAGTGAGACTCCTTTTCTTTCGAGCACCGAGACGGACGGCCGGTGGGGAGCGTAGTATACCTGAATATTCCCACCGGGAGGATAGGCTTCCAGCACCTTTTCAGCCTCTTCGCGACTGTTGTATCCCTGTGTAAAAGGACCGCTGATCGCGTTCCCGGTATACTCTTTAATGCCGACTCGATAACGGTACTCGATGCGCGGCGTATAGATCGTCTGTGATCTTAGTCCATTGTTTTCGTTTTCCGGTCCCGTTTCGGTGGTCAGTTGCGAGACATCGAGTACGGAGACGGTGATCTCTCCGGCCGTTTGGGGCCAGGTTCGCTGACCTCGCATCTCCCAAACGGCGGTAAGCACCACCGAGACGCTCATCACACCTGCGGTCACCACGAGCGCCGCAAGGATAAAACCGATAATGGCCGGCTTGGAAGACATGATCCTGAAGAAGTACACGATCCAGAAAAGCCCGGCGACACCCGCAAGAAGCGTCGGGATCAGGATGGTGGGCTTCAGCAGTTCATTGACATTGTTTAAATTCTGGGTGTATGCCATTGTTGTTCTCCTTACCTATGAATTATGATCCGATCCCGTGGCTTCTGCCTCAGGAATGCTTATTGACAATTTCCAATAACGGATCGATCTGCTTGTCTAAAAGCTCCTGCAGGGTCCTGCTGTTGAGAAAGTCGTCGAACTGTGTTTTTTCCATATGGGCCAGATGCACGCCTGAAGTAATGTTTCTGCCCATGATGTTCTGTAGTTCTTTATGGATCTTATTCGCCAAAGAATCCATCGCCTTGGGTTCGCGCCGGAGGTCCGTTCGAGCGACGATCTTTTTCACGATTTCTTCGGCAACGTCCCCGTATTCCATATACTTGTTTCCAGCCCAGCCGCTCCCGGTCTTGACCCGGATATTATCACCTTTCGTCAGGACTTCTTTGATTAACTTGCGCAGATCCTCTTCCGGCATCATCGGTGGATCGTAGCTGGTCTGGGAATTATTTCCCCATTCCCACTTTCCGATGTCCACGGGTCCCCAGAACTCATGACTCCACAACTCCTTCGAACCGGTTTCCCGCAGTTCACGTTTCGGAGGTTCCGAAGCAGCGGCTCCTTCCTCCGTCCCGCCCTTTTTTCCGAAACCACCCGATATATTCACCTTGAGATTAAGTCCCGTCCATGTGATCCCGCACTCCCCCGACCAACCCTTTTGCGCCTGGAATTTGAGAAAGCCGTCCGCGATCTTGATACTGGTTTCCGCTGTGCCCTCGAGCTTGAGAAAACAGCCTGCCTGCGCTCTTGCCCCCACTTTACCTGCGATCTCGCCGCCGAACGGAATGGAGAGTTCACCTGCATCAGGAGAATAACTGCTGATCTTTGCAGACAGAGAAGCACTGCCACTCAGTGAAACGAACAGCTGTACTTTGAAACTGAAACCGCTGACCCCGATACCCACTTCGAAATTGATGTCGATGATCTTGAAATCGAAATTTCCTCCGACATAATAATAGGCTCGATGATCGGTATATTCCTTCCAGCCCCATTCGGCGACAAAAGTTCCCTGGAGCAACTGCATCTCAAATTCAAAGTACCATCCTATTTTCGGGGCGTTGTCCTGTACAGTCTTGATGATCCCAAGCACCTTGTTCCCAAGGTCAACCACCGCGCCCACCGTTTTGAGAAAATCGATTTTGAGATCATATCCGTTACGGGACAATACCACCGGCAGTTCCGAGGATCCCGGTTTTGGCCCTTTCTCTAAAGTCCAACCGGTCTTTTCCGTGGGTCTCCGTTCCTTGATGAATTTCGGTACTTTCCTGTTCTTCAAATCGTTCACGACATCTTTGGTGCTTTCGGCAATTTTGGAACCGCCTGACCATTTGCGTAATGCAGGAAACTTTATCTGGAGTTTGTACAGGTCAGGTCGGTAACATTTCAGGGTAAGAGGAGTGGGCAGTCCGGAGATGGGGTATTCGCGGGGCGAATAAAGTCCTTTCCAGAATTCGCCTGAAAAAATATTGGGCACATGCTGGAACTCCTGGGTACATGCAAGCTTGAAAGCGGACATCCCGTACTCGTCCGCCTTTTTTTCAAGCGCTACACCTTTACACGACAAAACAGTTGCCGTTCGCGATAAAATAACAACTTCATCTTTAAAGGCGTCAGAGCCCGTAACGTCAGGCACGACCTCGAATACATTCGCATTACTCCCGACTCTGCGTTTCCCGCTTATTTTATGGCCGCAATACACTACAAGTTCGATCAATTTGAAAATATGGACCCTCGTGCCCAAGGCCGCGATATTTCGAAATCGCGGGGGGGCCCCCAGGTCGGCGGTGAATTCATTTTCAGGAACGATTCTTCCCGAAGCGGGAAATTTGATCTGATGGATTCGGGGAGGGAGTTTCTTCACCTTCACCATTCCGGCCCCGTCGGTGGTATGCGTCGAAATGAGTCCGTCCGATCGGTTCAGAATCATTTCAACGTTTTCGATCGGGGTTCCGTTTTCCTTGAGTACCTTGATATTCAGGTCTGAATAGAGCGGGATCAGATCGGAGCCTTCCGCTATATCTTCCGTCCAGGCATTGAAATAGATCTGGGCAAAGGAATAGTGTGTCTTGACATCGTTTTTCGGAAAGATGTCTTCCGGGTATTTCCAGATTGTTCGTGCTCCATTTCCGCTGATTTTACAGTCAATCGAGGCGCGGAGCTTATCTGGGCAGTTGTTGTCGGTCTCATAAAAATCAAAATGGATAGGGGTACCGTCCTTGTATCCCAATGTTTCCACCCGCGCCTCGATTGACTCACCAACCAGCAGTTCCTTTTTCGACCATTCAATATTAACAATATCTACAGGGCCGATTTTATGGTCTCCGGGATCGGTTCCGTTTTGTTTTAGCTGGCTGCTTACATGGCGGCCTTTTTTTGCATTTTTTGGCGTGGTATGGGTAATCTTCATTATTTACCGCCTAACGGGGTGTTGCTCTTGTCTAAAAAGGTCACGTCCAGATAATGGTTTTCAGCTGTTTCCGGTTGTGGTTCCTTGCCCGCGATAGCTGCGGAGGTGAGCGCGCCGACCGCAGCGCTGCCTCCACCGGTTCCAGCACCGCCTCCACCACCGCCACCGCCACCACCGCCACCTGTCTCTCCGATCAGCACCGTGGGACAGCCCAGAATTATGCTGCTCGGCGGCCCGACACACACCGCCATGTCGCCCATGCGGGCCGCCGGCTTCTTGCCGATAAAAACGCCGGTGCTTCCGAGGGTTATGGGGCCGCCGGCATGGGGAATAGGAGGGGTTCCCGGGGTCACCATGGGACAGACGTGCATGTCTCCGACCGTCGCCGCGGGCATTTTACCTATAAGTACCGTCGGTACGCCGGGGCCGGTAATGGTGCCCCCATGGGCCGTCATGTCACCGATTCTTGCTGCAGGTTTTCCCATATGGCCATCTTAAGAAAAGGTAAAAATATACACTTTTTTTTCCTGCCGGGGGGAGTGGGGGCGATCTCCCGACCACTCACAGTGATCAATATAGCTTTTTTCAAACGGCGGGGAATGTGACGGAGGTCACATTTTCACGATTTTTTTGTGATCTGGTGATAAGCCGGAAGCGGCTGCAATCCCGTTATGCCCCTGTCCGCGAAGATCGCGTTAAGGGATCGTCCGATTCAGGAATTCGAAAAAATGAGGAAGATACCACCTTTCCCGATTGTGACACTTTTGACCAATTCATTTGGTCCTAACCATGATGCAAGGCCAGTAGGAATCAACTACCACGGCTAAAAGCCGTGGTCCGGCTTGAGCGGACCAAGCGGTATAGCGGAAATAGTGCGAAGCACTGGACTCCTTACGCTTCAAGAATGGCGATGCTATAGCCCGCGAAAAGAC
>CAZGVZ010000457.1:0-3095 GCA_964529145.1 uncultured Fibrobacteraceae bacterium
CATGATCATACGTAACACCATTGCGGCTGACCCTACCAAATCGGAAGAGGAAGCACTCTTTTTCATGTACGCCACGATGCGGCCGGGTGATCCTCCAAATGTGGAGACCGCCCGCAACCTCATTCAGCGGCTTTTTTTCGATGAAAAACGGTACGATCTCGGAAATGTCGGCCGTTACAGGATGAACACCAGGCTCGGCGTACTTCCGCCCGAGGATGTGACCACGATGACCAAGGACGATTTCATCGCGGCCTTCAAGTACATGATCGGACTCAATGCCGGGGTCGGATTCATCGACGACATCGATCATCTCGGTAACCGCCGGGTCAGGTCGGTGGGAGAATTGCTGAGCGCGCAGTTCACGGTGGGACTCACCCGCATGGTGCGCACCATCAAGGAGCGGCTCAGCCTCCGCGACACGGAAAACATCACCCCCCAGGACCTGATCAATGCCCGTACGGTATCGACTGTAGTCCAGGCGTTTTTCGGTTCGAGTCAGCTCTCCCAATTTCTCGATCAGACCAATCCGCTGTCCGAGCTCACTCACAAGCGGCGAGTCAGCGCACTCGGGCCGGGAGGATTGACGAGGGAAAGAGCGGGATTCGAGGTACGCGACGTGCACCACACTCATTACGGGCGCCTGTGCCCGATCGAAACCCCTGAAGGACCAAACATCGGGCTAATAGCCTCGTTGAGCACTTTCGCACGGGTGAACGAATTCGGCTTCATTGAGACACCGTACCAGAAGGTCGAAAACGGTGCATTGACCGGTGAAATCGAGTACCTCACCGCGGACATGGAGGATAATTTCATCATCGCCCAGGCCAACACGCCTTTTGATCAAAAGGGAAACCTGGTCGACAAACTGATCTTCGCGCGGTACCGTGGGGATTTTCCCGTGGTCTCGCCGCAGGAAATCACCTATATGGATGTTTCGCCGATGCAGCTGGTGAGCATCGCCGCCGGTCTGATCCCCTTTCTCGAACACGATGACGCCAACCGTGCCCTCATGGGATCGAACATGCAGCGCCAGGCGGTTCCCCTCCTGAGGACCGAGCCGCCCTTCGTCGGAACGGGACTCGAACAGCGTGCAGCCTTCGATTCCGGATGCATGATCATCGCCAGGAATCCGGGTGTCATCGAAAAGGTCGACGCCAACAAGATCGTGATCCGTAAGGTGAGGGACTCCTCAAGCGATGACGTGCTCGGTCTCACGGAATTCGACACCTATGAACTGGTGAAATTCGAGAGATCCAACCAGGATACCTGCATCAACCAGAAAGTGTGCGTGAGAGCGGGCCAGAAAGTGAACGCCGGGGACGTACTGGCCGATGGCCATGCGACACACAACGGAGAGCTCGCACTTGGACGCAACGTCACCGCGGCTTTCATGCCGTGGCGCGGGTACAACTTCGAGGACGCGATCATAGTATCCGAGCGTCTTGTCGCGGAGGACATTTACACGTCTGTCCATATCGAAGTCTTCGAAACCGAAGTCCGTGACACGAAACGAGGCCCCGAAGAGCTGACCAGAGAAATACCCAACGTAAGCGAGGACGCCCTGGTTGACCTTGACGAGAACGGCGTGGTTCGAATCGGTACCGAGGTCGAGGCCGGAGACATTCTCGTTGGAAAAGTCACTCCGAAGGGTGAAACCGAGCTTTCTCCGGAAGAGCGCCTGCTGAGAGCCATTTTCGGCGAAAAGGCCGGAGATGTCCGCGATTCTTCGCTCAAGGCGCCGCCCGGACTCAAGGGAACGGTCATCGATACCAGGATCTATTCCCGCAAGGAGAGGGACAAACGTTCCAAGAAGAAGGACAAGAAACGGATCGACGAACTGAAGGCCGAAATCACGAACCAGATCGCGGAAATCGAAAAAGTGCGGATCGAGAAGCTGATCGCCTTTCTCGGCGACACTACCGCATGTGAAGTTACGAATTTCCATACCGGCGAAGTGCTCGTTCCGGCAGGAAAGAAGTGGACCAAGGCGATCCTCGGCAAGCTCGACATTCGATCCCTGTCGTTCAAGGAAGGGCTGTGCACCGATGAGGAGCGCAACCGTAAGGCGGAAGAGGTGCTCTATCGCGCCAACGATATGGTCGCCAAACTCGAGGATAAACTTGACAAGGAGATCGACAAGATAATTCGCGGCGACGAGCTCAAACCGGGAGTCCTGCAACTGGTCAAAGTATATGTCGCGAAAAAACGGAAGCTTTCGGTCGGAGACAAAATGGCGGGAAGGCACGGCAACAAGGGTGTCATCTCCAAGATACTTCCGGTCGAAGACCTGCCCTACCTGCCGGACGGAACACCGGTAGACATAATTCTGAATCCTCTGGGCGTTCCCTCACGAATGAATGTCGGTCAGATTCTCGAGGCGCACATGGGATGGGCCGCCCGGAAACTCGGGCTGCATATCGCGACACCGGTATTCGACGGCGCCAGTTATTCCGACGTGCTCGGATTGCTCGACGAGGCCGGGCTGCCGAAAAGCGGTAAGATCAGATTGACTGATGGGAGGACCGGCATTCCGTTCGATCACGAAGTGACGGTGGGTCCGATATACATGATGAAGCTGTGCCATCTCGTCGACGACAAGATCCACGCACGCTCGATCGGACCGTATTCGCTGGTCACCCAGCAGCCTCTGGGAGGCAAGTCGCAGTTCGGCGGTCAGCGGTTCGGAGAAATGGAGGTGTGGGCTCTCGAAGCGTACGGCGCCGCCTATACCCTTCAGCAGGTCCTGACGGTAAAGAGCGACGATCTTGCCGGAAGATCCAAGATCTATGAGGCTATTGTCAAAGGCGAAAATACCCCCGGCGCAGGCATACCTGAGTCTTTCAAGGTGCTGGTCCGGGAAATAAAGGCATTGGCGCTCGATATTGACGTGATTTCTGAGGAAGAAACCGCAGCGTGATAAATTCAAAAGCGGGATGCAGCGCATCCCTGAAACAGGGGGTACTACGTGGCAGAGATGTTCAGCCAGTTCGATAAAAAGGTTCAGGAAATTGTAGGGGTTTCGATCAGACTCGCTTCTTCGGATACGATCCGGAACTGGTCCTACGGCGAGGTGACCAAACCGGAAACGATCAACT
>CAZGVZ010000457.1:3105-4102 GCA_964529145.1 uncultured Fibrobacteraceae bacterium
CAAGCCGGAACGCGACGGGCTTTTCTGTGAAAAGATCTTCGGTCCGGTCCGCAACTGGGAATGCAACTGCGGAAAATATAAACGGATCCGCTATCGCGGAGTGGTGTGCGACCGCTGCGGCGTCGAGGTAACCCACTCGAAAGTGCGCAGGGAACGGATGGGACATATCGAACTCGCGGTTCCCATCGTCCACATATGGTTTCTCAAGAGCGTCCCCTCCCACATCAGCTATCTTCTCGGGTTGCCTAATACCGTGCTCGAAAGGATCGTGTACTACGAATCGTATGTGGTCATCGATCCGGGCGATACCAGCCTGCGACGCGGGGCGCTTCTCAGCGAGGACGAATTTATAGAGCTCGAGGAGCAGGACAAGCAGTTCGTTGCAAAAATGGGTGGCGAGGCGGTGCTTGAAATGCTCGCGACCATCGATATGGAAGAGCTCTCGATCGATCTTCGATCGAAAATAAAGATCGAATCATCGGAACAGCGCCGCCAGGAGCACCTCAAACGGCTCCGCATCGTAGAGGCGTTTCTTCGGTCGCAGAACCGTGCGGAAAACATGGTATTACGGGTGCTCCCCGTGCTTCCGCCCGATTTGCGTCCCCTTGTTCCGCTCGAAGGTGGAAGGTTCGCGACCAGCGACCTCAACGACCTTTACAGAAGAGTGATCAACCGGAACAACCGACTCAAAAAACTGATTGAAATAAAGGCTCCGGATGTCATTCTGCGCAACGAGATGCGCATGCTCCAGGAAGCGGTCGACACTCTGTTCGACAACGGAAGAAGGACCTTTTCGGTGAAGGGCGAAGGCAAACGCCCGCTGAAATCCCTGAGCGATCTTTTGAAAGGGAAGCAGGGAAGATTCAGGCAGAACCTTCTCGGAAAGAGGGTCGACTATTCCGGCCGCAGCGTCATCGTGGTAGGGCCGGAACTCAAGATTCACCAGTGCGGGCTGCCGAAAATGATGGCACTCGAGCTTTTCAAACCGTTCGTGATT
>CAZGVZ010000458.1:0-4097 GCA_964529145.1 uncultured Fibrobacteraceae bacterium
TTTCTGATGAGGCTTTTCAGGGGTGTAAGCGACGTCCCACGCAGCGGCAAAATATCCGAGGCAGTGATCGGGATTGTTTCCGGAAGCGGAAGCGTACTCCCGTATCTGTTTTTTCGAATCATTGCCGTTCTGCAACGCACCGGCGTAAAGAAACCCGTATCCGCGCGAGGCAAAACGCGAGAACGCTTTCTCACTGTTGTAGTCGTCCCTGGTCACCCAGCCGAGAACGCTGCTCACCTCGGCCGTCTTTCCGTCGTAGTTCCACAGCACCGGGACCACCGCTTCGGTAACCTTTCTCTTCCGGCTTTCGTCCAGTCCCGGAAGATCGATCACACCGTGCATCTTGATTTGAGAGCTCTGTCCGAAATTGACCCACCAGGGGACGCCTCCCCAACTCTGGTCATCGAACGAATCGGCGAAGATCATAAGCCTGACACCTTCCCCGAAAACCTCTCCCGCCTGCTGCGTTCGTCGCGATAATTCGTCGGCAAGGAGACGTCTGTAGGCCTGTTCCACACTGAGCCCCTCCTGAAGCGCGGCGGATATATAGGCGATGTCGGAAGCGGAAACCTCACCCCTGGCGAAATTGCCGCGGTAGGGATAGGCGGTTTGGCATTCCGAACCGACTCCCGCCATAAGGAGCCAGTTGAGGAACTGAGGCTCGTCATGCTGCAGGTGCAAAAATTCCAGTTCGTAATCTACTTTGGCATCCGAGAATCCTTCCCGGATTGCCGTGAACAGCTCGACAACGCTCTTGTCGACCCCTTCAGGTTCGTACGCCCATGAGTTGCTTCCCATGGTGACGGTTTCGGTATTACCGGCGTATTTGCATAACGGATTGTCACCGATGAGCGAAGGGAGATCGTCGTTACTGGTAATGGTGTTCATCCCGATCGCGGGATTCTCGTACTTCTGGAGAATTTTCCACTGAAGCGCCCATTTCGAACTCATCGGTATCATCGGAATCAGTCGTATACCTTTTTTATGAAGAGCCGTGCAGGCACTGCAGACGTCTGCCCTAAGATTGGCGTACACATCCCCGTCTCCGACCGACTCATTGGAAATCCTGAACGGAAAAACGACCGCCGCATAGTTATAGTCGCTGTTTTTAATGCGATCCAGAAGCGGATCGTTCATTATCAAATGGCTGAAGTGTGCGACCCTCACACTGTTGAGCAGCGCAGAACCATCAGCGAAAAGTACTGCATGGAATCCCGCGAACAGTATGAGCGTACGTACTGAAAAATCGAGTATCGACATGGTCACCTCCCTCTCCTTCGGAATAATGCTTTCAGGAAGCTTCTTCGGATCACGGCCGGCACGCTCCTCCGCGCTTCTCATGGTAGCAATTCGTGTACCCGTTCAGGAGAACGGGAGGAAGGGATCTGCCGGGATTACAGGGGTCAAACCGTAACGCCGCGGCTCCGGTCACACTATCACAACATACGTCATTTCAACTTGAGTTGAGCGATTCTTTTGGAGGTAGTGGAGATGCAGAAAGAAAATGGCGTACAAAAGGTGAGAATTTGCCGCGGAGGCGGTGTGCAGGTTCTGCGGCATACCCAACCGGCAGGTTACCATCGCACTGCAAGGTGAATCGCTCAACTCAGGCAGGAAAGATATCGATCCTCCTTTGAGAAATGGGAAATGAAGGTGGTAAAATCGTAATCAAGACCTCAGTATACATTACCGGGGATAGGCCGCGCATCAATTCTCTCATTTTGCGCATATGAGGGAGCTGGAGTATAGTCCGGATGCCAGTACCTGACGAACCGCCTCTCGTGATCGCAGATCGCACCCATGAACATGCTCCGCCCTTCTTCTCGAAACCTTCGATAGCAGGAGACGCGGAGGCATTCGGCACAGGCTTTTCCTGTGCAGTATATTTCACCTCCGGGCCGGACCCGGGATTCATGTTACGGCTGCAGGAGGGATATCGCGTGAGCATCTACGACTACCACGATTACCGTCAATTCATCAGGGACAGAGTGGAACTTTTTCGTGAGAGGAACGGAAATCTGTCGATTCGCGAGGTTCTCCGGAGGGTGAAGTGCTCCTCTCCGAGCTATTACAAGGAAGTGGTCGTGGACGCGAGAAAGAACATGTCGGCCTCCACTGCCCGCCGCTTCGCGGCCTTCCTGCGTCTCACGACCGAAGAGACTGAATATTTCGTGCTCATGATGAACTACAACCAGGCCAGGACCGAAATGGAGAAACTTCTGTGTTACGAGAAGCTTCTGCTTCATAAAAGGAAACCGGCGGGCGACAGCCATTTCCTGAATATCGGCGAATACGAATACATGGCGGAGTGGCACCATACGGTCATACGGGAGCTGCTTCCGCTTTTTGACGGATTCGGAAACAGGAATGCCGCCGAACGCGCGGCCCTGTCCCAGAAGCTCAGGGTGAAAATAACGGACCGTCAGATAGATGAAGCCATTGAATTATTGGAAAAACTCAAATTCATCAGGAAAAACGCGAGAGGAAACTACATCAAAACCGAAGCGACCATCAAAACGGGTACAAAGACTCCCGCCGCCTTCAGGACCCTATGTCAGTTCACCGATCTGGGGAAAAACATTATCAATAACACAGATCCGCTGTACCGGTTTTTCAAGATCGCGGTGCTCGGTCTTACAGGGGAAATGAGTCCCATAATCGAGAAGAAGATCAATGAAGCCTGCGAGGAGATCGTGAGCGTCGCGGGCAGCGCGACGAACGCTCCCGACCGGCTTTATGCAATGAGCATTCAGTTCTTTCCGCTCACCAGACTCCCGGAAGAGCGATAGGCATCTGGTTCTGTCCGTCTGAATTCCGGCTTTGTAAAATCCGACTGGAGATTGCGCCTGTACCGGAACATTCTTTCCTGAAATGATCGTCTGACCCGAAACCGGACAAACCGCCGCTGCCGACAACGAGAGCACGACTACCAGGGTACATGTATTCATTTTTCCTCCAAATCCGCTTGAATTTCCGGAACTGCATCCGGTACCTCGCTCCGTTCGAAAGCCGGAACATGGCGGTTCGTACCGGGCTTCAATAACATACAAAATCCTGCAGGACCGGTCTTCTCATCTCCGGCATCATTTCTTCATAATTTCAACGGGGATGAAAAATCGGGTATAGGTTTTTTGTGTACCGGATTATCAAGCGATATGTGAAGGAGGCCGGCAGTCGTTCAAGGCACCTTTGGCCTCGTGTTTCCGTACGGTTTCCGGAAGAAACGAAAAACCGCGCAACGGTTTCCCGGTATGGTGCCGCAACATTCCGGTTCGCATTTCGGTTCACCACAAAATGTTTCGTTTTTCATGCTTTTTGGAGAAGAATTGCCCTATCGTAGAGAGTATTGTTATCATGATATCCGGTCTGCGGAATAAAAGCGGGTGCTGAGGACGCTTGAAGAGTCGGAGCGGCTGCTCCGGTTTCGCACGGAGAGAGGTAACACAGTTGCCGACCGGAAAAGCGGACCTGGATTCTATCGAATCATCAGAGGGCACAGGCAGGGAACCACATGTGCCGGACCGTGTCATCGAAAGATGATGCGGTCCGGGCAGTGGCGCTCATCGCATTACTCGATTTGTCGAAGCTATTTGGCGGTGCTTTGGAGCGGTGAACTGAACTTTGGGTCTGGTTGTGGTGAAGGGTCCTGGATCGGAAATCCAGCCATACGGAAGAGTTATATTGCGGAAAAGATCCCTGTACCTGAATAAAGGAAGCTGCATACGAGTGGGAAACGACCGGGGTGTGTGCCCTGGATCCGCGATCTGTGATTCAGGTCCTGGAGTATCGTTCGCCGGAGTCCGGTGGAACCGGTGGTCAGGCGTATTCATCACGAACCGTATAAGGGGTGTGCGATGAGAGGGCTTTTCTTTTCTTCGAAGATCGGGCTCTCGGGGGCGATCCCCCGGAGACTGTCCATTTCCGGTTTTGCAGGTCTGGCTGTAGTCGCGGTATTCACGTTGACCGATTGCGGAAGCAAGATGCCCCACCCGGGGCACGGCAAAGCAGAGATGAAGAATGTCAAAAGTTCCGTGGTGGGCCGGTTTTTCGATGAGGCCCTACCCCGCAACGGTTTTCATTATGCCTATCCAGCGGCT
>CAZGVZ010000459.1:0-4094 GCA_964529145.1 uncultured Fibrobacteraceae bacterium
GTTTCACCCAGCTCCCGGATTTTTTCCCCGACGAAAAAAACGATCCCGGATATTTCCCTCCGTTCCCTCTCATCCCCGTTATCCTCGGACTCGACCAGTCCCAGACGCGGACCGCCTCAGCCGAATCCTGCAAAGACCACTTCGAATGTACGCTTGCCCTTTGCCGCGCATATACGCCGCTTCAATTCCTTTTCCGCGGATTCGGTCACCTCAAGCATGGATCCTCCCTGTTAGTCCGGCTGCTATTAACTTTTCCGTTCTCAGCTGTTCCACTGCAATAACAGTACCAATAGCAAAACTTCAAGAAAGGTTAAATTACCACATATTTAAATAAATTCTTGATATTTCGATCGGTTTTCGATTAAATTGTTAATAATAACCTGGTTTATGGGTTAATATTAACCCAGTAACCGCCCGGCGGAGTGAAATTGAAACGGTTTTCTTTTACTGAGAGCATGCTGGACCTGATACCCGGTGGTATCGCGATTATAGATAGCCTGGGGAAGGTCGTCTATTGCAACCAATACCTGCAAAAACTCGTGAACCATCCCTCAGGAGATTTGCTTGGAAAGGATTTCGATGCGATCGGTTTCGGTCCTGAGGCGGCCGGGCTCATCGCTCCTTCCGGAGAAGCCTGGACAGTGATGGAGCGGCGGGATTTCCGGTTCAGGACCTGCCTGCAGGGCTCAGGCCGCGAACCCTTGCATGTGGTGGTGAACGGAACACGAACTCAAGTAGAAGGAGAAGCGACGCTTCTATACCTCTGCATCGGCATCATACCGGAACAGGTTGAAACCAACGGAGGTTACGAACCTCTGCCGGGTCCTCGCGGCCATTTCCATCACCTGATCGGCAAATCTCCTCAGATGCAGGATATCTACAACCTCATCGAAATGGCGAGTGAAACCGGTGTCAATGTTGTGATCCAGGGTGAAAGCGGAACCGGCAAGGAACTTGCGGCGGCCGCCATACACCACACTTCTTCACGTAGAAACGAGACTTTTATCAGGGTGAATTGCGCAGCCCTGGCGGAAGCCCTTCTCGAGAGCGAACTTTTCGGGCATGTCAAAGGCGCCTACACCGGGGCGCACAAGGATCGCATGGGCCGCTTCGAGCGCCGGCACCTTCGAAGCCGCCCACAAAGGAACCATATTTCTCGACGAAATCGGCGAAATCTCCCCCTCGATGCAGGTAAAACTGCTGCGGGTTCTCCAGGAACGGGTGGTGGTCCGGGTGGGCGACCACAGGGAGATACCGGTAGATGTGCGCGTGATCGCGTCTACCAACAGGGATCTGAGAAAACTTGTAAAAAAGGGGGTCTTCAGGGAGGACCTTTTCTACAGGCTCAACGTCTTCCCCATCCGCCTCCCCCCGCTTCACAAGCGAAAAACCGACATTCCTCTGCTGTGCATTCATTTTTTGAAGAAGTACCGGGAGGAAACCGGAAAACGAATCGAGTCGGTTTCCGCAGACGCGATGCGGCTCCTGATGGCGTACTGCTGGCCGGGAAACGTCCGGGAGCTTGAAAACACCATCGCGCACGCCTTCGTTCTGTGCCGGTCCGGTGAGATCGGGGTTATCGACCTGCCGTGGGAGCTGCGCGAGAAGGTCGTGCGGGACGGCATATGCGCGGAAGCCGCAGCGGCAGACGATACGCCCGATCTCCCGGTCCCTCTATACAAAAGGAAGGAGGGAAACCGGCTGACGATTTCAAGGGAGGAACTCACCGGGGAGCTTCTCCGGAACGAGGGAAACAGGTCCGCGACCGCGCGCGCACTCGGCATCAGCACTGTGGCCCTCTGGAAAAAAATGAAGAAACTGGGCGTCTCCTGAGACAGAAACCGGAATGCGCACCTCAGCCGGACTGTGCCAGTTTTGGTCGGAAGTGATCAGCGTGCCTCTCGGGCTCCTTCCGGCCACGAACCGGAAGGTCTCCTAAATCGAGCCGCCGGGCGGCAGGTTACAAATCGTTACAATCCGGATATACTCCGGTGATGCTGCAGGAGTATCGTTAATGTAAGGGTATCGTTACCCGAAATAGGATTCAATCGTGGGCCCGATCCCGTTTTCCGGACCCGATTTCCAGGTTCAGCCCTCAGACAAGGGCATCAGTCACGGCAAAAGTCTCTTTTGAAAGGAAGAGCACGACTATCGCATGAACGAAAATATACTGGTTATAGACGACGACACCGAGCTCAACTCCCTTCTCAGCGAGTACCTGTCGAACAACGGTTTTTCTGTCCTCACCGCGGAGCACCCTGAAACCGGACTCGATCACCTTCGGCGGCAGGTGCCGGATGCGGTGATACTCGATATCATGCTTCCGGACATGGATGGTTTTTCAGTATGCAGGGAGATCCGGAAGATATCGACGGTTCCGGTGCTCATGCTCACGGCGAAAGGCGACGTCCAGGACAGAATCGTGGGTCTGGAGATCGGCGCGGACGATTATCTGCCCAAGCCGTTCGAGCCGCGGGAACTCCTAGCCAGGCTGCGTTCGATCCTGCGAAGGTCGAACGAAGGCGTGTGCCAGGGTCAATGGGAGAGTTTCGGGGCACTGAGCGTCGATTGCGGCAGCAGGACGGTTAAACTCTCCGGGACCGACGTAAACCTCACGACAAATGAATACGAACTGCTTGGGTTCCTTATCAGGAACAGAGGAAGAGTTCTTGACAGAAATCAGATCGTGGAGCATATGAGGGGGATAGACTGGGAATCGTCGAACCGCTCGGTCGACATGTGCGTCAGCAGGCTCCGCCAGAAACTCGGGGACGATCCGAGGAATCCGTCGTTCATAAAGACCATCACCGGCGTGGGCTACCTTTTCATTCACAGGCATCCGTCCTGATCCGTCCACCTGTATTACCTATGAGAAGAATATCCATCTTCACCAAGTTCACCGGCCTGATCCTGCTCGCTGCGCTTCTGATCGCAGTATCGACCCATGCGGCCCTGTTCTTCAATTTCCGGAATCTTCGTGAAAAGACGCTGGGGGGCAGGGGGTTTCAGGAGATCAGGGATCAGATGCTGACTCATGTCGACCCCAATGACACGGTACAGACGCGGGCCTTTCTGGAAAGGTACGGCCTTGGCCTTCGTTATGTAAGGGGCGCTCACGAATGGGCGAGTTCCCCGGAGGTGCCCACACTCGCGGAAATCGGGGGTGAAAAACGCCACGCGTTCTGGAAAGGCAACCGGCGGATCGTAGTAACGAAAAAGGCTGATGCGACGTTCATCATCCAGGGTGTGAATCTTTTCGAGCACATGGAATTTCCCTGGGGGCTGTTCCTTCTCTGGATGTGCATGCTCGTAGTCATCTTCGGGCTCACCCACTTCTCGATCGGGAAACTGCTCAGGCCGGTGAGAACCCTGCAGCACGGCGTGAGGCAGGTGAGTGAGGGAAAGTTCGACGTGCGGCTCTCCAGAACCACTTCCGATGAACTGGGGCAACTCATCGATTCGTTCAACAAGATGGCCTTGCAGATAGAAAACGACATCAAATCCCGCGATCAGCTTCTCAGGGACATAAGCCATGAATTCCGTTCCCCTCTCGCGAGAATGCTGCTCGCGCTCGAATTCGTCCCCGAAGGCGCTATCCGCCAGACCTTCAAACGCAACATCACGGTACTCGAAAAATTGACCGGAGGTATTCTCGAAGGCGAGCGTCTCGACAGCCCTTACGGCAGGATCGGACGCGCCCCGGTGCAGCTCGCGGCGATCGTCCGCGAGATCGTCGAAGGGAAAAGACAGGGGCAGGTTGCCCTGGAGTTCACGGATGACGGAACAGGGCCGGTTGAAGCCGACGAGGAGAGAATACGCATGGCGATCTCGAACGTCATCGATAACGCGGTCAACTATTCCGGTCCGCAGACCGGCCCGGTGTTGGTCCGCTGCGTTACGGAAAACGGCCTGGCGGTCGTTCAGGTGAAAGACGGGGGGATCGGAATCCCCGTATCGGAAATTCCCTTCATTTTCGAACCGTTCTACCGGGTCGACAAGGCGAGAAGACACCGGACGGGCGGGTACGGACTCGGGCTGCACCTCACGAAGAAAATCGTCGAAGCGCACGGCGGGACGGTTTCGGTCGAAAGCGT
>CAZGVZ010000460.1:0-4091 GCA_964529145.1 uncultured Fibrobacteraceae bacterium
GGGTGCGCGACCTGTTCGAAACCGCGAAACGCAACTCTCCCTGCATCATATTTATCGACGAGATCGACGCTGTTGGACGTCAGCGCGGCGCGGGGCTCGGGGGAGGTCACGACGAGCGGGAGCAGACCCTCAACCAGCTGCTGGTCGAGATGGACGGATTCGAAGTCAATTCCGGGGTGATCCTGATCGCGGCGACCAACCGTCCAGACGTGCTCGATCCCGCGCTCCTGAGACCCGGCAGATTCGACCGCCAGATCGTGGTCGACATGCCCGACGTCAACGGACGCGAAGGCATACTGAAGGTCCACACTAAAAACCTGCCGCTCGCCGCGGACGTCGACCTTCACACGATCGCGCGGGGCACTCCCGGATTCGTGGGCGCCGATCTGGCGAACCTCGCGAACGAAGCGGCGCTCATGGCCGCCCGGTTCAACCAGGAAAACGTCACCATGATCGATTTCGAGGAGGCCAAGGACAAGGTGCTCATGGGCGCGGAACGGAAAAGCATGGTGCTTTCCGAAAAGGAGAAGAGGCTCACCGCCTTCCACGAGGCCGGACACGCGATCTGCAATATTTATTGTAAAGAAGCCGACCCGCTCCACAAGGTGACCATCATTCCCCGCGGCAGGGCCCTGGGCGTTACCTTCTCGCTTCCGTTCGAGGACAAGCACAGCTATACGAAGGAGTACATTCTCGACCGGATCTGCATGATGCTGGGCGGCAGGATGGCGGAACAGATAGTTTTCAACCACCAGACCACAGGTGCCGCCAGCGACATCAAACAGGCCACGCAGCTGGTGCGGAAACTCATCTGCGACTACGGCATGACCGAGGAACTCGGGCCTCTGAGCTACGGCGAAAAGGACGAGCAGATCTTCCTTGGACGCGAGATCTCCCGGCACCGCGACTACTCCGACCATACCGCCGAGAAGATCGATAGCCTGATGCGGGAAACCATATCCGAACAGGTCACACGGGCGCAAAAGATCCTCACGGAGCACCGCGATCAGCTGGAAATGCTGGCCAACGCGCTTCTCGAACACGAGATGCTCGACCGTGAGGAGATCATGAAGGTGATCGCCGGAGGAATCCTCTCCGCCGCGAAGAAGTCACGTACGGTGATCAGGATTCCCGATGGAGAGAAGAAGAAGGACCCGGAGGCGGCGGCGGCGCCGGCCCTGAAGGAAATGGCCGCGGTCAGCGAAGCTTCTCCCGAAAAAAAGAACAAGTAATCCAGAGTTTTGCCGTGCGAAGGCCTGAGCGCGCGATCCGATGCGCGTTCGGCCTGCAACGGCAATAATAGATCTACCGGAGCGCACTCATGTACGACGGTTCCCGGCCCTTTGTCCTGATGGGCATCGTCAACGTGACACCCGATTCCTTTTACGACGGCGGCATGCACGACACAACGGATGCCGCCGTCATCCATGTACGCGCCCTCCTGGAACAGGGTGCCGGTATCATCGACATCGGCGGCGCGTCGAGCAGGCCCGGAGCTGCGGCTGTGGGTCCGGAAGAGGAAGCTGGAAGGGTGATCCCTGTCATCCGGGAAACGGCAGCGTTTTTTCAGGGGCCGATCAGTATCGATACCACGTCGAGTTCGGTCGCCCGGCGGGCGATCGAAGCGGGCGCTAGCTGGATCAACGATACCAGCGGCGGAAGAGAGGATCCTGACATGATCCCGCTCGCCGCGGAAAGCGGCTGCACGGTAGTGGTAATGCACAGCAGGGGAACTCCGCGGACCATGCAGAACGATCCCCGGTACAAAGACGTGGTGTCGGAAGTCGCGGAAGAACTCATCGCATCGGCATGCGCTTTCGAGGCCGGCGGCGTCGCGCACGACCGCATCGTACTCGATCCGGGAATCGGTTTCGCGAAAACCGCGGAACACAACGTGACCCTCATCCGGAACATCGGCCGGATCGTCGCGCTAGGGTATCCGGTCGTGATCGGGACGTCGAGGAAATCGTTTATCGGTAAGATCACGGGGCGCTGCGTGGAAGAACGGTTGTGCGGCTCGCTCGCGAGCGTTGCCGCGGCGTACCTCAAAGGAGTGGCACTGTTCCGGGTGCATGACGTGGCGGCCACCGGAGATTTCCTGAAGGTCCTGACTGAGTTGTCCAGGTGATTAGAGCGGATTTTCGTGAAGCGTGACACCAGCGAATCCAACCGGAGGAGAACGGCACTTCGCGGAAGATGGCGGGGGATCGTCGCGCCGGCTTTGCTGCTGACGGCGCTCGCTCTGCTTGCGCGTCTGCTCTGCGACGACCCCCGGCGCACGCACATGCCGGAAGGTACAGGTGAAATCATCGTTCCCGACAGTGCGGTGGAAGCGCCGGAGGATTCCGTTCCGGCTATGGACAGTCCCGCGACATCGACCGATACTGCCGATACTTCGGAAGCGAACAGAGCCGTCACCCCGGACACCGTAGTGCCGGAACCGGGACCTTCCCGGCCGGCTGAAGAAGCGCCGGAGCCCGGCGGCCGCGATACCGTGGCTCTCAGGGATACGGCGGCGGCGTCCCCGGACTCCGCGGACAGTCAGGCTGCAGCGGCCTCCGCTGAGGAGGACTCCTGCGCCCGCGACACCTCGGAACTCTGGGTCTATCCCGATCCTTCCGGAGGGCTCCATTACCGGGAGGTGAAGCTGTCGTTCGTGGCCAACCGTCCTGCCGCGGTCCATTACCGCTTCAAGGGGGACAGCGCCTGGAAACTGTACGAGGGAACGGCGATTCCCGTCACCTCCACTACCACGGTCGACTTCGACGCGATCGACAGTTGCGGGAGAGTGATGGAACGGCGTTCCGAGTATTACGAGATCGAAACCGCGGCCGCCATGTCGCCCTGTCTTCCCGATATGGAGCATGTGAAGGTGGGAACCATGAACTTCTGCATCGACCGGTACGAGTGGCCGAATAGAAAGGGCGCCGTTCCCCGTTCCTACATTTCGATGTATCAGGCTATGGACTCCTGCTTTTCCGTGGAGAAACGGTTGTGCACATCGGAAGAGTGGGCGATCGCCTGCGGAGGTCCGTACACGTGGAAATATCCCTACGGACGGGATTACGAACGTTACAGCTGCGTCACCCACGACACGCTCGTCGCACCTTCGGGCAGCAAGCCCGAATGCCGCGGTTTTTACGGGGTATTCGACATGTCGGGAAACCTGCTCGAATGGACCAGCACGAAGTCGGTCGAAAACGGATCGTTCACCTATGTCATGGGGGGATTCTGGGAAAGCGGCCCGAAGAGCGCGTGTAATGACAAGAGATACAGTTACTACCCCCAGAACCGCCATAATCCGGTCGGATTCCGCTGTTGCCGGGACCTCCCGGAATCTTCATCAGGGAAAGCCGAGTAAGGTGCTCATGAAGCGGTTGATCCTAGTCCAGGGAGTGGTCTTCCTTCTGCTGGCGGTCGCCTCCGGTCAGGGCCTCCGGGTCGAGTCGCCGTACATCGATGGCTTCCATCCGCTCGACGAGGAACCCAACGTCCCTAACCCCCTCAGGACCGCCTCGCCGGCGATTCTGGAACTCGACAGCCGGATGTTCCGGGATACCACCGGCATAGATTTCGAAAAGCGACAGATCACCTTCAGCAGACACGACCCGCTCGGGTACACGCTGTGGGAATTCCACTACGGCGAACTGAGCGAATATCTGGCATCGCGCAAGACCTACGCCCTCAAGCGCTCCTGGAAAAAATCGATGACCACGCTGCAGCAGCAGGCGGCAGCAGCGGGAAGACAGGGAATGAAACTGGAATGGGAGATTCCGGTGCAGTATCCGACGTGGGCCCAGCGGGTACTCGGCAAGGAGCCGCCCAAACTGACGATCGACGGATTTCTCGAACTCACGATCGGATACGAAAACATCCAGTACGACAAGGAGATCCCCACCGAACAGCTGCAACCGACAAACAATTTCAATTTTGACCTCAATTATTCATTCGGAATCACCGGAAGCATCGGCCGTCTGATAAGCATGAACATAAGAGCCGACAAGGAGCAGAATTTCGACATTTCCGACAACCTGAAAAATTTCAAACTCGAATACAAGGAGGCGACTCCCGGGGAACTCGAGGACGAAATC
>CAZGVZ010000461.1:0-4089 GCA_964529145.1 uncultured Fibrobacteraceae bacterium
CAGGTTCCAGAACTCCCTGCTGGTCACTTCGATCAGGAAAGGCACGCCCGTTGAATCGGCGAGCAGGGCTCCGAGTCCGCTTAGGTTCACCGAGGCGATCCAGTCGTCGGTGAACTTCGACGAGAGCAGGGTGAGGCCGCGGTTGATGCCAGGTTCCAGAAGGGAGAGCGCCTGAAGCCCGATCGGTTCGCCTCCACCGCCGGCCCGGAATGCACCCGAATAGCAGCCGCTCTGCACTGCCAATACCAGACTCGCGAGATCGGCATCACCTCCACCCTCCGCACCACAATCGCTTTCGTACGTGAATTGGGCGTTGTTCATGGTTCCGGTCAGACGCGTGTATACCGTGCATGAGTCCCCGGACAGCCTGTCGGTGCAGGAGGATGCGATCGCTTTCGCAGCGGTAAGGCTCACTTCACCGTCTTCAATCCTGCGATTGTTCCATACAATCGCGAAATCGGTCACCTGGAATCTCTGTGCTCCCGCTCCGATCATACCCGAGTCGGAGACCATGCGGCCGTCCAGGAGGACATAGGGAAAGGTTCCGGTGAGGCTTAGATTGGCCTGGTAGGGGAGGTTCAGCACGTCGGCGATGACATTGTGGTCGTTTCCCCTGGTCCGAACGGATATGTCGAGATAGAGTTCCCGTCCGGGAACCGCGTAGGAAACGGGTCTGCGGTCTCCCCCGAAGATATTGCCCAGGGATTCAAGAGTGGCGATCCGGTAACGGATCTCGGACTCGGAGATGTCCGTCGATACCTGGAGACGCAGAGGAGGCGGAGCACCCCTGGAACCTGCCGTTTCCGGAGCGACCCGCATTTCGGCTCGGGTGGAACTGAGCACTCCGTCCATCTCGAAAGGAGGATCGCTGTACCTGAGGACAATGGAATCCGCGCTGAATGAAAATTCCGGTCTTTCCGCGGATCCGCGCATGTTCAAATCGAACTCGCCGAGTCTGACCGCGAGGTCGGGATTGGGTGAAAAGGAGAGCGCTTTACCACTGAAGCGGCCTGAAATTGCGGGAATGGAATCGAACTTGAGTGTGACATGACCCGATGCAGTCTGATCTTCTCCGGCATCGTAAAGGAACGAATCGAGAGCGAGCAGCCGCCCGGAGTAGGAGAGTCTTCCGCTGAATCGGCCGGTGTCACCGAATGCCGGGACGAGATAGGTACCTTCAAGGGTACGGGCGAAGAATAGAGGAGAAAAGGAGGTGTCTCCGAGAGATGCCCTAACTGATCCTTGCATCTCGAGACTCCGGATCGAGCCCGCGTCGCCTGGGAAGTCATACCCCCCCCGAAGCCGGACTGGAACCCTGAGAGTATCGCCACCGAAATGCAACGGCGCCGCGGCCCGCAGCACTAAACGGTTTTCAGGCAGTGCCGAAAGAACCGAATCGATTGAGAAAATTCCGGCAGGAGGCGGAACCGCCTGAAGGGGAGCGCTCTGTTCAGGGCTCAAGACCGCGATCAGATCGAGAGAATCCCCCGTACCGAACAGGTATAGTCGTTCGACGGCGATCATGCCGGCCTCGGTCTCGACTCCCCCGATCGTCAGTGTGCCGCGAAGGCCCCGTTCCTGAGTGAAGGCGAGGGCTCCTTCCGCGTATCCCGACAATAACGGTGGTTGTTGCATAAAAAAACCGAAAAGCTCCGGGATCCGTAAGCTGTCGAACCTGATGGTCAGTGAATCGATTCGCCGGATGAGTTCCGTGGGACCGAAACCTTGACCCGGATCCGGAATGCCCGCTCTCAGCCGGACACTCATTGCGCTGGTGCGGGTCCTCAGGTTCAGGCTGTCGATGATTGCCGTATCCCGGTTCCAGCTGCCGCCCATACCTGCATACACGGGATTGTCGCGGTACTCTCCTAGCAAACGCAGACGCATATCCCCGCTGCGACGGAGCGGATTGATGCGGCCGGCGCCCGTGAGGTTTATCATGTTCATGGGAACCGTCCCGACCGGCTCTACGGGTAAACTAGATAAGTCAAGATCGGCGATTTCGATGACGTGCGTTCCATCGCGGAGGAGGCGGTATCGTGCGGCACCTCCCTCGTCGCCGGAAAGGGAAAAATCCGCTTTTATACCGCTTTTCCGGCTGAAAGGCACCAGTCCGGAAATGCTCCAGAGGTGCCCCTCCGACCACAGGGATGCGGAATCGATCGTATAGCTATCCTCTGCAAGGGATTGCCACGCCAGCAGAGAGTCGGCCCGGATTTCCCGATATTGGAGGTTCCTGGTTGAGAGCAGAAAAGAGAGTTTCGAATTCCGGAACGTGCCATCGATTGATGCGGATTTAAAGCCGATCTGCGGACCCGTGAATGCCAGGATAAGACGCTCATCCGGATCGAGCTGTGCGATGACCGCGCCTTCGGGACCATGTTTTCCTAACGCGACATCGAACCGGATACGAGAAGAATCCGGGGTTTGCAGGACCCCGTGTACGCTATCCAGGTTTGCAGTCATCCGCTCGATCCGCACTCCGGCGGTGATGACAGTATCTCTGGTGCGCAACGGTACTCCGGTGACATATCCCCGGCCGGCGATAACCGGATCACTTAGTGGGGATTTGCCTCCGAGAAGGGAATCGGTACTCAGGCCGTAGAAACCTCCATTCAATACGGCGCGAAATCCCTTCGATCCTTCGGTACCGATTTTCCAGGTACCGGTGTCGTTATCAAGGATCAATAAGATATCGAATTCCGACCGCAGTGGTACGAACATTTTCGCGGCAAATATGTCGTTCGCACGTCCGTGGAGTGAAAACCGTGCGTTCACGTGAGTGCCCCGCGCGGCGGCTCCGGCAGAGAGCCGCATCCCATTTAACCCTCTGCGGGTGATTTCCTCCGGGAGCCAGGCCCCGTATGTGGAAACCTCTTCTACATATGCGAGTGCTTCTCCATGTCCCTGGACGGGAGAAAGAGATTCCAACACCGCGGAAACGCGAATAGAGTCGCTTTTGTCGGGATGTTTCGCCTGGAGTTCAACGCGAAGGCTGTCGCCATCCTCCCATGAAGCAAGGGCATGCGCGCTGGCTCCTATCGTCCGTCGTCCCGATCCGTACCGGATCTCTCCGGCGGAAAGCTCGATTCTCTGCGGCCGCTCCGTGGTGACGGTGACTCTTACATACCGCACGAGAACGTCATCCCTTAGCGCAAACGATCCATGCGCCACCTCGGCATGAAGCAGCAGCGGAATCGTGAAGCGCGGAAGAGGCGGCGGGGCGGATGGGGATCCGGAAACGGTTCGGGGTTTCATGGTGATAAAGAGCGAATCGATCCGTACGTCCAGAGCCGGTCGGCGGGCGGCCAGGGAGGCGAAGGGTCTGAGGGCTACCCATATGTCACGGCCCCGGATTTCGATACCTCGATCAGAATAGCTCACGCTTTCCGCATGCAGAGTCAGGTCGATCCCAATGGAAGGATTGCCTATCGTCAGCTCACCTTTGCCCAGGGGCAGAGGGATCCTGTCGTATCTTCGCAGCAGGATTACCGCGGCCGCGACCGCGACTATCATCACCGAGGCCGCGATCGAGAGCGACACGGTAACGATTACGATCGGACGACCCATTATGCGGAGCTCCTCAGGGTTGTCCCGGATCGTTCGAAACTGTCGGAGGTTTCGAGAGCGCTATCGCCTGCATTACTTTACGAAGGTATAACCTGGACTTCCGGGCTTCTCCCAGAATGGTGTCGGGATCTTTACGTTCATCACCGGCCATTTCGATGATGAACCCCCCGTGGAAACCGGTTCTTTCCAGCTCCCACAAAAATGTCTTCCAGTCGATGGCGCCCTGCCCGGGCGGCAGGTGATCGTCATGCTTGCCGTCATTGTCGTTCGCATGGACCATTGCCAGGTGCCCCGAAAGCTTGTACATGACGTTATGGATGTTGCCGGAGAGATAGGCATGCCCCGTATCGAGACAGACGCCCGGAACTGCGCTGGTGACGCTTCCCAGAAGCCAGACCATTTCGGTCACGTTTCCGCAGAACAGGTGGGGAAGCATGTTTTCGAACACGATGCCTATGCCCATCGAGACGCACAGCTCGCAAAGAGGATCGAGGACCTCTGCCGCGTTGTTCATTCGCT
>CAZGVZ010000462.1:0-3101 GCA_964529145.1 uncultured Fibrobacteraceae bacterium
TTCGAGAGTGAGGGTCCGTGCCCCAATCAAGGGAAAGGCCGCGAGCGGACACGCACCCCCGGTCCCCGCATCACCCTCCCCAAGGGATCGATAATCCCGAATTTCGACAGGCCGGGATCAAGAGTCCTGAGAACGGTCATTCCGCCATGCGTGTGAAAGCAAAGGAACCGGGAACGTTCCGCCGGTCGGGGGCAGATCCCGGTTTTGATTCCGCGCACACCTGCCTCGTGGTACTCGTCGGCTCCGATATCGATCGAACCCGAAGGCCTCGCCTCACCGTCGAAATCCAGCAGAAGTCCTTCGACCGCAATTCCCCGGTCGATGAGCGCCGTTGCCGAAGGGAGGATATGGAGGTCTGCTCCCGCCACGGAACGGAACCATCCGGATTGAGCATCGGTCACATTGTTTTCCACCCTGCCCGAGGCGCCGTCGCGCCGGCTGACGGCCCTGTTGGAACAGTTGTTGACTATCACGACACCGGTCGTCGAGGCGAAGCGGTACTCGATCGCGTTCGGGTACTCGTTGTCAAAAAAGACCGTATTGTTGCAGACGATCGTTCCGGCGCAGCTCTCGAGACCGATACCCACGTCGCCGCGATCGTTTCCGGAAAGAGCGGAATGAAGGATCATGTTGTTGCGGATCGTACCGCCGCGGTGAGGACTGTCGCCCATGCCGAAACCGATTCCCCTGTCGCAATCGACGATCGCGTTGTTCTCGACCAGCGTGCTTTCCGAGCGGGTCCAGAAATGAACGGCATGTTCGGCGATCGTCCCGTCAGGACTCCTTATGAACCGGAACACGTTGCCCCTGACGATCCAGTTTTTCGCGAAATGACAGTCGACCCCACCGGTGTAGTACTGTGCGGCGACACCCCCGGTGAATTCGAAAAGACATCCTTCGACGAGGCCGTTTTCCGACGGATCGTCGAGTCCGTCGCGGTACGGCACCTTGAGAAGCTGCTCGCGGGCATCGCGCAGAACGCAGTCAATAACCCGCAAGCCATCGGTGTTCACGTCCGTCTGGATGCAGTGGTAAAAGACCTCCTGAATGGTCATTCCGGTGATCGTCACGTTGTCTGCGGCGACCCAGAACCCGTATTCGATGTCGCCCTGCATGCCCGTTCCGCAGACGATCACCTTCTCCCGTTCTCCCGACCGGCTTCGAAACGTGAGACCATCGGTACGGACCGCAATGCCGTACGAAGGGATGCGATAGGTTCCGTTTTCGAGAACGATCGTGTCACCGAGCCGCGCCGACCCGTTCGCATCGATCAACTCCCCCACCGATTCCACGACCGTGGTCGCGGCCCGGGAACCCTTCGGGAAGAGGATGGAAAGTGTCAGAAGCAGTGATACAACGGTGGTTTTCATTCGCTCTCCTTGATTCGATGCGCTTCATCCGTGAGGCCGGATCCCGGGGCTCTTCGCCCCTCAGCCGTGAACTAGAGCCTCAGAATATACCTATCGGATCTTTGTACGCTCTTTCCAATTACCTGTACCCAAGAGCATGGGTCCTGAGATCGCCGGAGTTTGTCCGGGGGCCAAGGCCATAACTATTTTACCTTTCTGAACCTTCAGCGGCAGTTTCTTTATACCGGATACGACTGCCGCTTTCCGCTCAGGGGTTCCCATCCCCTTCATCGACCGGGGCAACGATATGAACCATCGACCGAATCGCAATCGTTCTTTTTCCGGGTACCGGACCTGCGGGATGATTCTCTCCCTCTCCCTGCTCCTTTACCATTACGGCAGCGCAGCCACCCTTCTCTCCGGCAGCATCGGCGGAATGACGCTCACGAAGGAAGCGGGACCATATATCGTCGAGCAGGACCTCACGGTTCCGGAGCATGAAAGCGCGCTGATCGGCGAAGGCTGCAGGTTTTTCTTCAAACCGGCGACCGGAATCGTGGTGGAGGGCGATCTGACCATCGCGGGTACAGGGATTTTCCCTGTTCACTTCGCATCCCTTCGCGATTCACTCCATGCGGACGTTACCAGCAGCCTTCCGGCTCCGTTCGACTGGATCGGCATACGCATTACCGAAAAAGCCGGCAAGGTCGCGTGCTCCCATTTCACGATCACTCATTCGGCCTGCGGCATCAGCTCCCGGAAACCCTCGATCCTGATCGACAACGGGACTTTCCTGCGAAACGGGCAGGGCCAGTGTACCATCGGGGGAACTCCCCTGAACGTGATCGACGGCATCCCTTTTTCCTATGCAGGTGCGTTGGTCAACGGGCCGGGCGTGGGAGCGGTTTCCGGCGGGGCGCCCATGGATACCGGATATTTCCCCGGGCCCGCGGCGGCCGATGCCCCGGGAAGCTTTACCGGAAAAAATGCGACGACCGGAAAGCGCCTTTTTGTGAGGACGGGAATACCTGCTCTTGCCGCGGCAGCGGGAATTGGTTCCGGAGCCCTGTCAGTCTATTACGGAAGAAAGTGGCTCGACAAAAGGGATGAATACCGCCGGACTTCCGATCCGGCGAGGTGGAGGCATATGCAGGACAGGGCGAAATTCCTTTCCCTTGCTTCGATCGGCACGGGTGTGGCTTCCGCTGTCGCTGTTTCCACAGGGGTGCTGCTCTTCATGAAATTGAACGGACGGAAAGCCCGGGTTGCGACGATAGCGCCCGTCTTCGCACCGGAAATCGCCGGAGCCGCGGTGAGTGTGACCCTGCAGAGTCGCGCCGGGGTGAAAGTACCGTATACGGAGTGACCGACCGCGATTTGGTGAAAAACGAATCCTGGAGTCAATGAACATGAGACGATCCTTCCTCGTTCCGCTTCTCGTGACATGCTTTACCGGGTGCGAATTCACCGGCAATATGTACAACCCCGGCGATCCCGCGTACGAACCGCCGTCGTTTCTCGTCGATACGACCGCGTCGAACATATCCGACGGCGACACGGTCAACGCCGACACGATTCGTCTCGCTCTCCGGGGCAACGACACGAAACGTCGTGAGAACCGTTTCCGCTGGTCGCTCGACGATTCCGGCTGGACGGAGTGGGACGGCCGGGGCGATGAGACGTTCGGGATAGAATTCCCCGTCGAAGATCCGGGAATCCATCGGTTGGCCGTCGAAGTGTCGTATCACCCCG
>CAZGVZ010000462.1:3111-4072 GCA_964529145.1 uncultured Fibrobacteraceae bacterium
ATTCGGCCATCACCTTCTTCAGGGCCGTAGCGCCGGTGATCGTGACGACGAGCGATACGGGCCGGACCGTTGACGCGGGAGTCGCATGCACGCTCAGGATCGAGGCCGAAGGCAGCGGCAAACTCGTCTATACCTGGTTTCACGATGATACCCGTCTCGAATCCGTGACCACGGACTTTCTTCCGATCGACAATGCCGGCATTGACGACACCGGAGCCTATCACTGCCGCATCAGTACCGCCTGGGGAGAGGTCGAAAGCCCCCGATTCCATCTATGGATACTGCTTCGTGTGCTCTACGACGGTAATGGCCACACAGGGGGAGAGGTGCCGGAAGATACCCTCAGGTACCGGCCCGGAGACCGCGCTGCGGTACTCGGCAACTCCGGAGACCTGGAACGAAACGGTGATCGATTCGCGGGATGGAGCACCGAGCCCGACGGCACCGGTGCGACATACTCCGCGGATGACACCATCATCATGGCGTCCGGCAATACGGTACTGTTCGCGAGGTGGTCCGGAAACCATGCCACCGTCACTTTCGATGCGGCCGGGGGTACCCCTGTTCCCGAGGATCAGGACGTGATGTTGGGAAACCTGGTTACCGAACCGGCGGTGCCTTCCAGAGAGGGATCCACGTTCGATGCATGGTACATGGATACTGGGTATGCCGTTCCCTGGATTTTTACCGAAGATACGGTCAGGGGGGACATGATCCTTTACGCCCGGTGGCTGGAACTCCTGACGGTGACCTTTGACGGGCAAGACGCGACGACACAGCCGGACCCTCTCTACAAAGAAGTGCCTGCTGCAGCCGCGGTCCAAACGCTTCCGGCACTGCCTGCCAAAACCGGGTTCGTGTTCGGCGGCTGGTTCACTGAACCGGCGGGCGGCGGAACCGAGTTCACCGAGAGCACCCCGGTGATCGAGGACCTCACGGTATACGCAAAATGGATGATGGC
>CAZGVZ010000463.1:0-4064 GCA_964529145.1 uncultured Fibrobacteraceae bacterium
AGATCATCAGCGCGATGGAGTAACGCAATTGAGAATCGCGATGTTGTCCTCGATCGCGTGGAGAACTCCTCCGCGCCACTACGGGCCTTGGCAGCGGGTGACCTCACTTTTGACCGAAGAACTCCTGCGGAGAGGTCACGAGGTGACGCTGTTCGCCACCGGAGACTCGGTGACGGCCGGCAAGCTAGAGTGGGTCGCGGAAAGAGGGTACGAGGAGGACCGTGACATAGATCCCAAGGTATGGGAATGCCTGCACGTCGCGCGCTGTTTTGAAAAAGCGGGTCGGTTCGACCTGATCCACAACCATTTCGATTTCCTTCCCCTCACGTATTGTAAATTGATCGGAATTCCCATGGTGACCACTATACACGGATTCTCCTCCGAGAGGATCCTGCCGGTATACAAAGCCTACAACGGCATTTCGAGGTATGTCGCCATCAGCGACGCGGACCGCGATCCGGCGCTCGACTATATCGCAACGATACATCACGGCATCGATATCGAAAACTTCACTTTCGTGGAAACGGTGGATGACCGGTATCTGCTGTATTTCGGAAGGATACATCCGGACAAGGGCGCAGCCGAGGCGATCGAGATCGCGCGACGGGCGCAAAGAAGGCTCATCATGGCGGGAATCGTTCACGACGAGGCTTATTTCAGGGAAAGAATCGAACCGTCTCTCGACGGCTGCAATGTAGTGTACATGGGGAGCGCGGGACCGGACCTGAGGAACCGGCTTCTGGGAAACGCGACCGCTCTGCTGCATCCGATCAATTTCGACGAACCCTTCGGTCTATCGGTTGTGGAGGCGTTGGCCTGCGGAACACCGGTCATCGCGTTCCGGAGAGGGAGCATGCCCGAAATCATCGAGCACGGGAAGACCGGTTTTCTCGTGTCGGACGTCGGGGAGGCGGTTGAGTGCGTCAATAGACTCGGCTGCATCAGCAGGAAGGAATGCCGGAGGTCCGTCGAGCTACGAATGACAAAAGAGATCATGGCCGACAGGTATTGTGACGTGTATTCCTCCGTGCTGCGCGGAGGGTAAGGTCCGAAGGAGAGACGACATGGTACGCGACATTGTCACGAGATTTTCGGGAAATCCCATCCTGACCAGGGAAATGGTGCCGTATCGGGTCGAAACGGTGCACAATGCCGGCGTCACGAAATTCAACGACCGTTACGTCATGCTTTTCAGAAGTCATCTGCGAACCGGCCGCTCGGTCATCGGGATCGCGGAGAGCGACGACGGTTTCGCCTTCAGTGTGCGGCCGGAACCGTTTATCACCCCCGCCCGGAATGGGGTGTTCGGCCTTTACGAGGAGTATGGGGTCGAAGATTGCCGAATCTGTAATATTGAGAATGAGTTCATCCTCACTTACAGCGCTTATTCCAGGCACGGCGTCAGGGTGGCCCTGGCGAAGACCCGGGATTTCGACTCGGTGGAGAGAATCTCTCTCATCACGGAGGCCGATTATCGCAATGTCGTGCTGTTTCCGGAAAAAATAGGAGGCCGCTACATCCGCCTCGACCGGCCTCATTCCGAGATTTCCCCATGGTCCATCTGGATTTCCTACTCTCCCGACCTGATTCACTGGGGAGATTCGCGCATCGTCATGAAACCGGTCACCTATCACTGGGACGAGATGAAGATAGGTCCGGGGGCGACGCCGTTTAGAACCGACCGTGGATGGCTGCACATATATCACGGGGTATTTCCCACCATGGACGGATCGGTCTACCGGCTTGGAGTCGCGCTGCACGATCTTGAAGATCCCGGGCGGATTCTCGCCGTCGGCGACGAATGGATCCTGCAGCCGCAGGATCCATGGGAGGTCACCGGATACGTCCATAACGTCGTCTTCACCTGCGGAGCGGTTCCCGAGGAGAGCGGAAACGTAAAGATCTACTGGGGCGGAGCCGATACGGTCATGTGCGTGGGGGAGGCGAGCATCGCCGATCTGGTGGATCTCTGTCTGACCAGGGGAAGGGAACCGTTCTGAGGCCATTGAGTAATGGTTTCCATCTGGGATTTCTGCCTGAGTTCATCTTCGTTTCAGCGGTACCCGATGGGTTTAATTAAGTTATTTATGCCCGAGGTCGGACTTGAACCGGCACAGCGCCAGGCGCCGAGGGATTTTGAGTCCCTTGTTATCGTATATATATCAATCACTTACACATAGCAGTGACTTGGTTGTGCCGTGAAACCACCTATTGTTTTCTATGTTTTAGGGCGCAAATATACTGTTTAAAAAAATACATAAAAATTGATAATAAGTCTGTATTTATGTATAATTATAAATAACGGGGTGTGGTTTAAAAATAGTTTGAAAAATATACCATGAATCAGTATTCAGAGACAAAAATAAATAAAGTGTTGCAGCACCTGCCGAAGAATGCTGTTGCGACAACCAAGTGGCTAGGGGCGTTCGGTGTTGGCTCTGACCTCCTGAATCGCTATAAGCAGTCCCGATGGTTTACTGAAGTAGGGTATGGTGCAGTAATTCGTACAGGGGATAAACCGCACTGGACCGGAGCACTCTATGCGTTGCAGGATCAGCTTCAGTTACCCGTTCATATAGGGGGTAAGAGCGCTATAGGGTATCAGGGGCATGCCCATTATATACCACTAAATAAACGAGAAACTGTTACCCTGTTTTGCCCGTACAAAACTTCGATACCAAAATGGTTTGAAAAATTTGACTGGCAGGCAGAAATAAATGTTATCAGCACGAACCTGTTTCCCGCTGGTTTTCACGATGGTTTGAAAATGTTGGAGATATCCTGTTTCTCGCTTCAATGTGCAACTTTGGAACGGGCACTACTCGAAACATTATCACGGGTACCCATGCATCAGTCATTGGACGAAGCGAGAAAATTAATGGAAGGCATGATGACGCTTAATCCAGTTACCACACAAAACCTGCTTGAAAAGTGTGGGTCCATAAAAACGAAAAGGCTGTTTCTCTACCTTGCCGAAAAAGAGAATCATGCATGGTTCAAGAAACTTGATATTGAAAAAATCGATATCGGTACAGGTAACAGAGTTGTGGTGAATGGGGGAGTGGTGGATAAAAAATACAAAATCACGGTACCTCGGAACTGGTATCAGGAAGATGAGATGTATTGATGAATGAAATGTATGTACGACAGGTTGAATTATTGCTGTCACTGTTGCCGATAGTAATGAAAGAAGGGTGTTTTGCCTTAAAAGGTGGTACTGCAATCAATTTTTTCTGGCAGCATGTCCCCCGTCTTTCAGTTGATATTGATCTGGTATATCTACCTTTGAACGACAGATCGGCAGCACTCGAAGAAATTGATGCAGCTTTAATGAGAACCAGGCAGCATATTCAGAAGGTAAAACCTTCAGCACAATTCAGGGAAAAAAGAATAACCGGTGGGTACTGTATTACACTTTCAGTTATATCCGAAAATGTACTGGTGAAAATTGAACCGAATACCATTCTGAGAGGATGTATTTACCCAGTACAGGAGAAAGATATCTCATCTGCAATAAAGGAACAACTGAATATTTCATTTTTTGTCACTGTGAGAACACTTGACATTGCTGAACTCTATGGTGGAAAAATTGTCGCAGCCCTTGATCGTCAACATTGTGGTGGATTTATTTTTTAAGACAAATTTCAAACCGTAATTAAGGTGATTCCAAGTGGTAATTTTAAAATAAACGATGGAGTCACAAATGTCTAAAAAGAAAAGTGATGGGCCGGCAAACGCTCAGAAGCGTACACGGAAAAAGATTGAAGATTCCTTGAAAGTCAAAATCGTTTTGGAAGCATTAAAAGAAACAATGACACTGAATGAACTTGGAGCAAAATACGAAGTTCATCCGAACCAGATAATAACCTGGAAGAAAAAATTCCTGGAACGTTCGGTCGATGTTTTCTCCGGCAGTGGCGAAGAGCGTCAGGAACTCGACCGCCTCCGTCGCGAGAAAGAACGGTTGGTACACCAGATCGGCGAACAGGCAGTTGATATCGAGTTTCTAAAAAAAAAATTGAGAAAGTTGAATCTGTTGTGAGACGCCGCATGGTCGATTCCGG